>CAISQQ010000159.1 GCA_903887655.1 uncultured Burkholderiales bacterium | reverse complement strand
ATTCGTTGTGCGATTTTGACGGGCTCGGGCAGTGCCTTTTGCTCAGGCGGCAATGTCGCCCAAATGCGCGACCGTGAGGGGATGTTTGCCGGCAATCCTGAGGACATCGCACAGAACTACAAAGCGGGCATTCAAAGAATTCCGCGTGCTTTTGAAAAGCTTCAACTCCCCATCATTGCTGCGGTGAATGGCCCTGCCATTGGTGCGGGCAATGATTTGGCCTGTATGTGTGACATCCGCTTGGCTTCTTCGCGGGCCGTGTTTGCAGAGAGTTTTGTCAAGGTGGGCATCATCCCCGGAGACGGTGGGTGTTGGCTTTTGCCCCGAACGATTGGCTACGCCAGAGCCGCCCAAATGGCCTTGACAGGAGAAAGCATTGATGCCCAAGAAGCGCTGCGCTTTGGACTGGTGAGCGAGGTGGTCGATCCAGAGCTCTTGATGAAAGAAGCCCTCTCGTTGGCTCACCGCATTGCTCAAAACCCGCCACAGGTGCTGCGCTGGACCAAACAGTTGCTCCAAGAAGCCCGGGGTTGCACCTTGGATGAAGCCTTGGTGAGAGCGGGTGTCCTGCAAGGATTGGCCCACCACACGGCAGATCACACGGAGGCGGTGAATGCGTTTTTTGAAAAAAGAACACCCGTCTTTGGCGCCAACTAGCGCTGTCGCCGCCCGATTTTTACCCCTAGAAGAGGCGCATTCCCATGAGTTCATCCTTGATTGTGCAAGAGCACCCGAGTCCCGGCGTTTTGGTCTTGCGATTGAATCGCCCTGAGGTGCTCAATGCATTGAACTTGGCGCTGCGCCAGGCCTTGGCGCAGGCTTTCATTGCCGCCGACCAAGACCCCAATGTGCACGTGGTGGTGCTGTGCGGCAATGACAAAGCGTTTTGCGCGGGTGCCGATCTCAATGAGTACGTGGATGCCAGTCCTGTAGAAATCATCGAGCGCCGAATGGACCGCTTGTGGCAGGCCATCAGCTCGTGCTCCAAGCCCGTGATTGCTGCCGTTTGCGGTTATGCACTCGGGGGGGGCTTTGAGCTTGCGATGCACGCCGATATCATCATCGCCAGTGAAAACGCCAAGCTCGGGCAACCCGAGGTTCAGATTGGGATCATGCCTGGAGGCGGTGCCACACAGCGCTTGACCCGCGCCGTGGGCAAGTTTCAAGCCATGAAGTGGCTTCTCACGGGCGCTTTGTTCAAAGCACAAGAAGCCTTTCAAATGGGCCTGGTGAGCGAGGTGCTGGCGGCCGATCAAGTGGAGGCTCGGGCTTTGCAGATGGCCCAGGAGCTCAGCGCGGGACCCCAATTGGCGATCCAGTCCATCAAGAAAGTGGTCATTGAAGGCATGAGTCTGCCGCTTGAGCAAGGCTTGGACTATGAAAGAAAAGCGTTTCAGCTGCTCTTTGCAACCGAAGATAAAGTTGAGGGCATGCGGGCTCGTTTAGACAAAAGACCCCCCCAATTTAAAAACTGCTGAGTTTTTTTTGGTGTCCGCTTTCTTGATCAGCTGGACAGCATTGGGTTTGGAGCGGTTTGGGCTGACATGAAAAATAGAGGGCCGTTTATACCGTGTTGACTCGACCAGGAGAGATTCATCACCCTCATCACCCTCATCTCCCTCATCACGCTAATGAGGCTCAAGCCACATCGGGTTGAGCCACACCGACTCGCACTCGACATTGTGACGTTCAATTCAAAGCAGCACTGCCGTAACGGATGAACCCGGGTCGCTGGCTCACCGCCTTGAACCAACGTGCTAGATTCAAAAAATTCT
>CAISQQ010000158.1 GCA_903887655.1 uncultured Burkholderiales bacterium | reverse complement strand
GGGGTGAATTATTTCCCCAAGAATCCTCCCAACTCGGCGGCTGACACCAACCCTTCGGCCCCGCCCCCAAGCAAAGCGCTCAGCAACTCAGGCGCAGACTGGCCCAGCCTCGTGGAGGCCCAAGGGGAATTCAATCTCACGGGCCCGAATCTGTCGATCACCAAAGCCAGCGCCTTCATGGCCACCGAAGAGCGACTGCTGTGGCCGCACGTGGAGATCCACCTGCCCGATTTACTTTCACCCAACCTCGAGGTGGTGGCCGAGACCAAGTCCGCTTTGCCCGATTTGCTCGCGGTGCTCAATCACTCACCCGTGTCGTCAATGGTGTCTGATTCGCTGCAAATGGCCTCTGCTCGCGGTATCGCCGAGTTGAAACTCAAGCTCAATTTGCCGCTCCAGCAAATGGAGCGCAGCAAAGTTCAAGGCAGCCTGAACTTGATCAACAACGACTTCCAGTTGACACCCGAGACCCCTCTCCTCACCCGCGCACGGGGCACCATCGCCTTCACGGACAACACCATGGTCTTGCAAAATGTGCAAGTGCAAGCTCTCGGTGGGGACGCCCGAGTGGAGGGCGGCTTCAACAGCGCCCCATCCAGCATCAGCACGAACACGAACACGAGCACCAGCACGGGCCCCAACCCCACCAACCCCGAGGCCTTGCAAATCCGGGTGAACGGTCAAATGACGGCTCAAGGTCTGAGCCAAGCGTGTGAGTTGGGCTGGATCTCTCGCCTGGGCGCCATGACCCAAGGCAGCACCCCCTACAGCGCCACCATCACGTCCCATGAGGCCAGCGGGGTAGAGGTGAGCTTGACTTCAACGCTGCAAGGCTTGGCGGTGTTTGCGCCAGAGCCTTTGCGAAAAAGCGCTGCGAGCACGCTCAACTTGAGCCTGGAGACGTCGCCCTACAAATTCACCGCCAACAACAGCAGTCGCACCCTCGAGCGTGTGAGCTTGGTGTTGGATGACTTGCTCATGATGCGCCTTTATCTAGACAACACAACAGCACCGACTCGCATCTACAAAGGGGCATTGAGCCTGCAGTCCACGCCCGGCTCGCTCGCCCCCAACCCCGGTGTTTGGCTCAAAGGGGTCTCCCCCCCCACACGCGCGTCCCCGCAGGGCTGGGACCTGGATGTGCAAGCCTCGACATTGTCTTTGGACGATTGGCAAAACGCTTGGAGCCGCCTCACTCGCAACGCATCGGGCCATGCCGCTTGTGACAACGGGCCCCAGAGCCCCGCTCGTGAGCCGCCCCGATTGAACTCGGCCAAGGAGCTCGACTGGGGCGCCGAGGCCTTGCCCGCTCGCATGAACTTGCATGCTCAAACGCTCACCCTGCAAGGGCGCAGTTTTCATCAAACGCGCCTGAGCACAACGCGACAAACGGAGCACTGGTTGGCGCAAATTGATTCGCAAGAATTGCGTGGCAACTTGGATTTGGTGCTGCCCAGTGATCCGAACAAACGCGGCCTCAATGCGCATTTGAGTTACTTGAACATCACGCCAAGTGCCCCCATGAGCTCGGACCCCTTGCTGAGCCCCAACACGTCGCTGCTGTCGTGGCTGAGCTTGTCGGTCGATGAGCTCGAGCTCAAAGGTCAACCCCTGGGCAAGCTCCAATTCAACACGCACGCGAGCGTGGACACCCAGGGTCAAACGGTGTGGCAATTCGCGCCGCTCACACTGAGCAACGCTGACGCAACGCTCAACGCGTCGGGTCATTGGGGGCCTCATCCGAGCGAGCCCAAAATGCCTGCACAAACCGCCCTCAATTTGGATCTCGACATCGCCAACGCGGGCAATGTACTCGATCGCTTTGGGATGACGGGCGTGCTCAAAAACGGCAAAGGGCATCTGAAGGGCCAAGTCTCTTGGGGGGGATCCTTGATCAATCCCAATTTTGATCAATTGAGTGGGCAAATGAACCTCGATCTTGAGCGTGGTCAGTTCCTCAAAACGGACCCGGGTGCGTCGCGACTGCTGGGTGTTCTCAATTTGCAAGCCCTGCCCAGGCGACTCACCTTGGACTTTCGCGATTTGTTTGGCGAAGGTTTTGCGTTTGACAACATCCATGGCGATGTGAGTGTGGCGCGCGGCAACGCGTCCACTCAAAACCTGGTCATGAAGGGTGTTTCTGCGGCCGTCATGCTCGACGGTCAAGCCAACATTGCTCAAGAAACACAAGACGTGCGCGTGGTGGTGATTCCCGAGATCAATGCGGGGACGGCCTCTTTGCTCTACAGCACCATCAACCCGGTGGTCGGTCTCACCAGCTTTCTCGCCCAATATGTTTTGCGCCAGCCCTTGATCAAGGCCAACACCCGAACCTTTCACATCAGTGGCAGTTGGCAAGACCCCCAAGTGACCAAATTGGACCCCCCCCAGGAGACCCACCCATGAAAGTGGCTGCCCTTCAAATGACGAGCTCGATGAGCTGTGCAAACAACCTGCAACAAGCGCAGGACTTGCTGCGCGAGGCCGCCCAACTCGGGGCTCAATTGGCGGTGTTGCCCGAGTACTTTTGCCTCATGGGTCAGCGTGACTCGGACAAACTGCACATCCAAGAGCCCTTCGGCTCAGGCCCCATTCAAGACTGCATGGCGCAAGCGGCCCAGTCACTGGGGCTGTGGATCGTGGCGGGAAGTCTCCCGCTCTCGCTCACCTTGGAGGGCCACTCGCCCCAGGTCTACAACAGCTCTTTGGTCTTCAATCCGCAAGGTCAATGTGTCGCCCGTTACGACAAGATGCATTTGTTTCAGTTCAAAACCGACACCGAGCACTACGATGAGCGCCGCAGTTTGCAAGAAGGCCGAGAGCCCACGCTCTTTGAGATGCAAGACGCAAGCGGTGAGTGCTGGCGCATTGGCTTGTCGATTTGCTACGACTTGCGCTTTCCTGAACTTTACCGCGCCTACGCCCTGGCCGGTGCCGACCTCCTGCTCGTGCCCAGTGCCTTTACCCGCACAACGGGACGGGCGCATTGGGAGACCTTGCTCAAGGCACGCGCCATCGAGAACATGGCCTATGTAGTGGCTCCAGCGCAAAGCGGTGCCCATGACAACGGGCGACACACCCATGGACACTCGATGCTGATCGATCCTTGGGGTGTCGTGTTGGCGCAAAAAGAGTCTGGCGTTGGGGTGGTGATGGCCGAGCTCAGCCGCGCGGTCTTGACCCAGCAGCGCGGCCAGTTGCCCGCACTCGAGCACCGCCGACTGTGATGGCCAACCCACCAATCGCTGGGCCAGCGCTTGCCCCATCGCCCTCAGCGCTTGGGGGGGGTCGTGGGCGGCTTGACGCCCTCTTCCCTCGAAAGGCCATCTTGTGCGGGATCTGGGGTGTGGCCTGTCTCGCCTGTTTCGCCTGGATCGACTTGGCGCTCACCGCCTGGACGGCCTGAAAACATGGTCCACCACACAATGACCACCAACAGCAGGCCAGCCAAGAAAGCTTCGAGCAAAATATAAATCATGAACCGTTTTGATCTGTCTGGGAGTTGGTCACGCATTGTAGGGACTTTGGGCTGGGTCTTGCTGCTCTCCTGCAGCGCTCCCCACCCTGTGCCGCGCTCTGAGAGCAGCGTGACCGTGTTGGGCAGCGCTGCGGCCCCGCCAAGCGGCCTGAGTGTCACCCCCAACCCGGTGGGAGCGGCAAGCGCACTGCCCACCCCAAGCTCGGGGCCAGCAGCGGCCCCAGCACCAGCGAGTGGCCTCCAATCCGGCTCGTCACGCCCCGCACCGTCTGCGCAAACCCACCTCAAAAGTTGGTGGGTGAGTGCCTCGTGGGACGATTTGCCAGGTTTTCAAGATCAAGCGATGCCGACACTTTGGGGCCAGTTGCTCACCTTGTGTGAACAAGCCCAAAGTGTTTACCAAAGCTTTTGTCAGGGTCTAAGACCCATGAGTTTGTCAAACCCGGATGAGCAACGCATCTGGCTCATGAGTCACTTGCAGCCCTACCGGGTGCAAAGCTTGGAGGGCGACAGTGTGGGTTTGCTCACGAGCTACTACGAGCCCATCTTCAACGCCGCCTTGAGCCCGAGCGAGACCTTTAAGTACCCCTTGTATGCGCCCCCCCTGGGTTGGGGCCCTGGGAACAAGCCCAGCCAGCCCTGGCTCACGCGAAAGGAGATTGAGACTCCACGCTCGGGCAGCGCCGTGCCCGAGCTCAAAGGCCGAGAGATTGCTTGGCTGGCCGATCCACTGGACGTCATGGTGATTCATGTGCAGGGTTCGGCGCGCTTGCAGGTGCACCAAGCCAGCGGTGAGCTTCAGCAATTTCGGGTGAGTTTTGCCGCCTCCAACGACCAACCCTACCAAAGCATGGCGCGCTGGATGCTCGATCAAGGCCTCACCCGAGACGCCTCGTGGAGCGGCCTTCGCGCCAGCCTCAAAGCCAACCCCGAGCGTGCCCAAGAGGCGTTTTGGAGCAACCCGCGCTATATCTTCTTTCAGATCGCACCTTGGCCGCTGGACTTGGGCGCCGAAGCGCCTGGCCCCAAGGGGGCCTGGGGTGTCCCCTTAAAAGCCATGACATCGGTGGCTGTTGACCCCCAGAGTGTGCCCCTGGGCAGCGCCTTGTGGCTGTCGGCGCCCAGCGCTCGCCCCGCCCTCAACCGATTGGTGTTGGCCCAAGACACGGGAGGCGCCATCAATGGTGCCGTGCGCGCTGACTTGTTTGCCGGCTCGGGCGATGCGGCCGGGGAGTGGGCCAATCAAATCAAACACCCCTTGCGACTGTGGGTGCTGTGGCCGCGCTGAGCCTCTTGGTGGGCCGACCAGGCACCCCGAGCCTGGCGCGACAGCGTTTTCGGTCTTTTTGAGGCGCTGTCTTGAAGCGGGCGCTCACCGCATACAATCGGTGGGTTTTAAGGGACGGGCTGCCGAGTGCGCGCTCAGGGTGACCCCGCCCCCTTGATAGAGTCGCGAGCGCACTGCAAACAGCGCTTGCCTGGTGTTGGCCTTTTGT
>CAISQQ010000157.1 GCA_903887655.1 uncultured Burkholderiales bacterium | reverse complement strand
GCTTGTTTGATCAAGCCAAGATGACAACAACTCAGATTGCTCGCTTGGCACTGGATGCAGTGCTTGGTGAGAATCCAAGTAATAAAGCAGTCGTGGATCTTTTGTATAAAAACTTAATGGGCAGCAGTCCCGACGCTTTATCGGAAACGCTTTACGTGGGCATGATCAAGAATGGGGCCTACACCCAGGAGTCGCTTGCGTTAATGGCCACGACCCTGGATTTAAACAAAACCAATATCAATCTTCTGGGCTTGAGCCAAACGGGTCTCGACTACACGCCCTCTTTGTTTTAAGGCTTCAATTGCCCAAACCGCACCAGGTCACACTTCGGCGCCACAACTCATCGGCCAACTCCATGTCTTGAGCAAGCAAAGTGGGTGTCGTGATGTGAGAGTCGCTGTAGTAAAGGCCCGTTTCTGTCAATGGTGCTTCCAAAGCACAGTAAAGCGTGGTCTTTGCGCCCTCTTGAGGGGTTTTCATGGCGCGCATTTTCGCCAAAGGTCTAAAAAACGCCGGAACCGCCCGCCAAAATTCACTGGACACCACACCAGGGTGAACCGAATAGGTCGACAAGCCGTTATCGGCGAGTTTCATGGACAACTCGGCGCTGAACAAAATATTGCAAAGCTTGGAGACGGCATACTCTTGAATTCCACCAAAACTTTGACTCGGCTTTGTGAGCTTGTCCCAATCGATGTGGCGTGCCAGGCGGTGCGCTCGGGAGGACACGGTCACAATGCGTGCGGGCTTGGAGATCTTCAATCTGGGCATGAGCAAATGGGTCAATAAAAAGTGTCCCAAATGGTTCACTCCAAATGCCATTTCAAAACCATCTCGCGTCAAGCCTTTCAAGCCACCCAATCCCGCATTGTTGATGAGCACATTGAGATGAAGATCGGTCGCTAAGAAAAGCTCAGCACAGCGATGAATCGAGGCAAAATCCGCCAAGTCCAAGGGCAACCAAGTTGCCAGTTCACGGCCTGTTTCTTGACGGATTTGATCAATGACCGGTTGTGTTTTTTCTTCGCTTTTACCCGCCAAAAACACCTGCATGCCTTCGTGCGCGAGCCTGAGAGCCGTCTCTCGGCCAATGCCGGTGTTGGCACCCGTGATCAAAGCCACGCGACCCGCGCAAAAAGGTGGATGAGCGTGATCGGTCATAGGGTGAAAAGATAAATAAAGGACGAGGGAACTGATGCAAGATCGACAACCGATCCAACCATGCATTGTCGCACTCAAGAGCACTTTGATCTAAAAAGAAAACACCATACCCGATTAAAAAGCTTGGGGATGGTGGTGAGCCGTTTGGCTCAGGGGATAGCCTGTACGATTTCCGCTCAAAAGACTGAGATACCCTGAGATTTACTGAGCAATGATGATGTATCGAAGCTTTTCGTCGGCTAGGCCTTGGCTTGGGGATCGTTGGCGGGCGCAGGCGTGAAGAAAATCATCAAATTGGCCAACACAATGGTGCCCGCCAAAAAGTAAAAGGCCGCCATCAAACCGTAATGATCAGCGACGATACCCCCCAAGATCGGGGCCACCGCTTGTGCACCCGATTGCATGCCAAACATCAGACCAATGCTCGTGCCGCCCATGTTTCTCGGTGTTGACTCCAAAAGCCACGCTTGCATCACGGGACGCGCTGCATACAAGAAAAAACCCAACAGCGCGATGAGCACCACAAAAAGGGAACTCCCGCCTGCAAAGGTCATGAGCAGCAGCACCACACCGGTCACCGCAAAGCACGACATGAGCAAAGTTCTTCGACCCCATTGATCCGACATGTGCCCAGCAATGGGCGCAGCCACAAAACCAGCCACTTGCAAAATCGCCATGACAGCACCCACCCAAAACACGTTGTACTGCATCTCCTTGGCCAAGTACAAGGGCAAAAAGGTGAGCAAGGTGCCTTGTGTCATGGAGCGAAAGGACGAGCTCATGATCAACATGAACAGACCGGGTGTTTTCATCAACTCTTTCAAACCCGCGGTGTAGCTTTTGAAGCTTTGAGGCTGGGGCTTGGCTGCCATGTGAGCCGATGCGTCAGAGCCAGTGGCCTGCTGAGAGCTGGATTTCGATTTGGGCACAAACGTCATGGCGCCCAGGAAATACAAAATCAAAACCGACATCAAGGCACCGGGCACGACATTGAGGATGACAATTTGATGCCACGTCAAAAAGCTGAGCATCCCACCAACAGCCAATGGAGCCAGCGCATCCCCCAAATTACCACCCATGCCGTGGAGCGACAGCGCCAGGCCTTTGCGCTGGGGAAACATCCGACCGAGCAAAGGAATGGCGGTTGGGTGCCACAAATTGTTGCCCATGCCCACCAACATGGCACAAGCGAGCAAGACCCAATAGGTGGAGGTGAAACCCATCAAGAAATAGGGAAACCCCACCCAAAACAGCGACATGGCCATCAATTGGCCTTTTTTACCCCAAATGTCCACCAACATGCCACCCGGAATATTCGAGATGGCACCCGCAGCATATTGACACGTCATGATCAAACCGATTTGGCTGTAGGTCAGCCCCAGCTCTTGGCCAATCAAGGGCAAGAGCATGAAAAAAGTAGAAGGGTACCAATGGGTCAAGGCATGACCCAGGGTAATCAGCCCCATGTCTCGGTAAGGCAGGGGTGAACTGGGGGGTTGGGGCATCGAAGCTGTTGTCATGGGCGGCTCCCTTTTAAAATCAAGTCTTCGTAATGTCGCTTCCACTGATCTCGATGGTCCAAACTGTCGGCGGGATCAACCAACACCATCTTGATTTGTCGAAGTGTAGAGGGGACTTTCAAATTGGTCGGGACATAGTCCAAGGAGGCATAAACTTGCTGACCTTCGCCCAAGAAATAATCCATCAAGAGCGCCGCACTGGCGGGGTGGGGAGCGTTTTTGAGGACCGCCACACCATTGGCTCGGGCCACAGCCGGCTGCAAGACTGTCCAGTCGATGGGTGCGCCTTTCTTTTTGAAGGCCTCGGGCATGTAGTTGTAGACCGTGAGGGCCATCGGCACTTCGCCCGAGGCCACCATGGCGGTCAAATTGGAGTGGCCCTTCCTCACGGAGATCCCATTGATGCTGCCCAACTCTTTAAAGAACTGCAAGCCCTTGGCCTCTCCCATGCTTTTGACCACCGTCACGAACCAGTCGACGTTCTCCACCTCATAGCCCAATTTGCCCTTGAATCTGGGGTCCAACAAATCGTTGTAGGTTTTGGGCAAGTCGTTTTTACCAAAGGCTTGGGTGTTGTAAGCTTGAACCCAAAGTGACAACTGGGTACTGGCGTACTCTTTGTTCTCGGGCAGACTGCCAGGGGCCAAATCAACAAAATGGGGAGAAGCAACTTTTTGCAGCAGGTGCTCCCTTGACAAGGCTTCGAGCTCGACCGCCCCAGCGTGAAACACATCCACGGTGTAGCGCTTGCCGCGCGCTTCGGTGATGGTGCGAGCCAACACCGAGTCACCACTGGCTCTCCAAATATTGACCTTGATGCCGTATTTTTTCTCGAAGGGCTCAAAGATGATTTTCAAATCCCGCTCAGCTATCGAGGTGTAAATGCTCAAAGACCCGCCTTCTGATTTGGCGAACTCTTTCAATCGAGCGGTGCGCTCCGCTGAGGGGGTTCTCACCACATCCCAAACCGTCTGATTGGCGGGTGCGGCAGCGGTGGCGGACGGTGCTTGAGCTGGGGCTGGCGTCTGAGCTTGTCCCTGAGCGCTGATCAGGCCACCGCACAAAAGACCCACGCTCAGCGTGAAGCGATAAAGAGCGTGAGCAAACTGTGTTGCTGTGCTGAGGGTGGTTGACGAACAACTGTGGTCAAAATGATTCATGAGACAGCTTTCAATGGGGAGCTCCAGCAAGTTGACAGAAATGCGTCAACGTGCGCTTTGGGTTTTTTGG
>CAISQQ010000156.1 GCA_903887655.1 uncultured Burkholderiales bacterium | reverse complement strand
GGCGATGTGACAATTTGCCCATGGGGTTCCAATCTGACCAAGGATTGGTTTTACTCAGGTGTGAACCCAGTTTGGAATTCATCACCACCATTTTGCCTACATTTTGCAGTGTATCGATGTTGATTTCACCTTTGGGCTCCAAGTATCGATCACTCGAGCCCAGCGTGCAAGCATAGTCTTTGATGGCCATTGCGCCATAGGGGGTACATTTTTGGTTGTGAAACCATTGTCTTGCCAAACGGTATTGGCCAAGTTGCGCATTCTTGCTGTTGTCGTTTGTGAAGTTGCAACGATCAAAAACGAATCCATAGCGAGAATGAACGTTGGTACTTGGTGCTGCAACGTATGAGTCTTTTCTGGATCCAAGGGACTTGATCTCGGATTTGAAAAAATAAGCAGTTGCATCTCCGAAAATATAATCCACGTCACCTTGTATGAATGCGTTTTCAAAATAGCTGCGAGAGGTTTGATGTCCTGATTTGTTTTTCAAATAAAGTGTGTCTTGCAAGGCAAGTAGGCGTACGTTTTGAAACAATGACTGGTCGGCTCCATCTACCATGAGGGCAACGGCCTGGTGCATGGCATTGGGGTTGTAACCTTTGCAATCGCTTGTGCAGTCTGGGTTTCCTCTGGTGTAGCCGTTTTCGATGGTCAGATTGGAGACTTGAAAGCCGGTGTTTTGAGTCCAAAGTGTGGCGGTTCCAAAGGTTGTGATGTTCTCTCTGGCCTTGACTTGTTCAAACATCTCTCTAATGCTCGAATCAGAGTATGAGAATTCATGCTCCAACAACTTGGCGTATTCTTCGCCAGACAATGCGGCATCCAAGTTATAGCTGATGACCGTTTTCTCAGGTGAGGGACCGTTACCGAAGATGGAAATGGGGTTTTTAAGTCTTGGCACATAGACCACTTCGTTGTACACGCCAGGATGAACTTCAATGAAAATTCTCTCTTTCGTTGGGGTAGCATTTAGATCTTTCACCACCTGCTCAATCGCACTTTGAATGGTCTTGAAGTGCTTTCTATCATTGACCACAAGCTGTTGATCCACCACGTAATCGGCGTGGGTTGGGGACGCGAAGCTTGGACTCCATGGGTCAACGCTTTCTTGACCTGCAGGTCCTGCATACTTAAAAACCTCGCTCATTTGGTAAGCCCGTGCCTCTTGGTCGGTGAGTTCGGGTCTTGAACTTGAGGCCTCATAGGCGGGAAATGGGATCAAGGATGATTGGCATTGCGCTCGCAAATCAGCTCGGTTCGAATTGAATTCGATGCCTTCGGGCTCCAGCGTGTTTGATATGAAGATGTTTGCAGGCCCTACCAATTTCACATTTTGGTATTTCACTTGAAAAGGAGTGCCGTTGGGGAGTCCCTCCAGCAATACTTTTCCAGGGGTGAGGCTTGAGACCCCGTTCATCTCAATGTCAAGGTATTTAGGTTCAAAATGTCCCGTTGCCTTTCGGTTGTACAAAGCTGTGATTTCGATGGGCAAGCGAACATCTCTCATGCACACATTGCTGTAGCGGATGTGCTCAACCGTGCCTCCTCTTGAGACATCGCTTTTGATGCGAATTCCAGAAGTACCGCCCTCAAGGCTCAATCCATTGACGTATACGTTTTTCACGCCAGAGAGGGTTTCACTCCCAATGGACATACCGTGCCCGTTGTAGAAATGATTGTCCACGATCGAGATGTTTTCACTCCTTCCAGTGTCTCCGGCTTTGATGGCTATGCTGTCATCTCCTGTTCGAATGAAACTCTTGGTGATCGTGATGTTCTTTGATGAAATGGGGTCAATGCCATCTGTGTTTCTGGCGTTCATGGGGGAATCAATTTTGATGCCCCAAGCGGTGAATCCGTCAACCTCCTTTAGGGTCACGTGAAAGTTGGGAGAATTCTTCAGTGTGATTTGATAAATAGTCAAATCGGTGGAATTTCTGGCCTCAATGAGTCTTGGAACGTTTTGTTGAGAGTTTTCCCTTTGTGCTCTCCTTGCAATTTCCCACCACGTTTCATTCAAGCCCTTGACCATTCGATGGCCTTGTCCATCGATGGTGCCTTTGCCCATGATGGCACTGCCGTGTGTATTTTCTAAGGTGATGAATGGTTTGCAGCCACGACCTTTGGCATTGATGGTGCCGCAGGTTTTTTCACCCGTGTCATAGAGCTGAGCATCTGAACTCGCAAAAAGCGTTGCACCTCTATCAACCACCAACGTGACACCAGATTTGAGGCGAAGGGGGCCAGAGACAAATGAATTGTTTTGGTTGCTGGGTGCCAAATGAACCGATTGACCTTGAGGGCATTTGTCTATCGCCTCTTG
>CAISQQ010000155.1 GCA_903887655.1 uncultured Burkholderiales bacterium | reverse complement strand
GGTGCAGCGGCCTCTGTCACGTCCTTGATGTATCTGGTGCCGCCTTGCACAGCCCTATTGGCTTGGATACTGTTTGGCGAAGCCATCACGGCAACCACCATTGTGGGTGTGGTCTTGACCGCATATGGTGTGCACTTGGCGATCAAGAATACCCAAGCCGTTTAAGAGGCCGCCCTGTGCAGAGTGCAAGGCGCTTTTTGTGACCAAAAAAATGACATAAAAGGATGGGGGCCGTATGAGTAAAAAAAGAATTGCAGTCATCGCTGGCGATGGTATTGGAAAAGAAGTCATGCCCGAGGGCTTGCGGGTGGTGCAAGCCTGTGCAGACAAATTTGGGATCGACTTGGCGTTCGATCACTTTGACTTTTCTTGCTGGGAGTATTTTGAGCGCCACGGCAAAATGATGCCCGACAATTGGAAGGATCTCTTGGGCGGGCACGATGCCATCTTTTTTGGCGCCGTCGGCTGGCCCGCAAAAATCCCTGATCATGTGTCACTTTGGAATTCGTTGTTGCTCTTTAGACGCGAATTTGATCAATACATCAATTTGAGGCCTGCTCGCTTGATGCCTGGAATCACGGCTCCCGTGGTTCGAAAAGACGGCAGCAAGCGCTTGCCAGGTGAGATTGATATGTACATTGTTCGCGAAAACACAGAAGGGGAGTACTCGGCTGTTGGTGGTCGGATGTTTGAGGGCACCTCGCGCGAGATGGTCATGCAAGAGACCATCATGACGCGCGTGGGTGTCGACCGTGTTTTGAAATTTGCGTTTGATTTGGCTCAGTCCAGACCGAAAAAACACCTCACGAGCGCTACCAAATCCAATGGCATTGCCATTACCATGCCCTACTGGGATGAGCGTGTGAAGGCGATGGCGCAGCATTATCCCGATGTTCAAGTTGATAAGTTTCACATTGATATTTTGACGGCCCATTTTGTTCAAAGACCTGACTTCTTTGATGTGGTGGTTGCGAGCAATCTTTTTGGCGATATCTTGAGTGACCTGGGGCCAGCGTGCACTGGAACCATTGGCATTGCACCGTCAGCCAATTTGAACCCTACACGCGAGATGCCTTCGCTATTTGAACCGGTGCATGGCTCGGCTCCCGATATTGCGGGCCAAGGCATTGCCAACCCGATTGGTCAAATATGGTGCGGTGCCATGATGTTGGAGTTTTTGGGCTACAAAGAAGCCCATGACAGCATTTTGCATGCCATTGAGCGTGCATTACTTCCTCAAAATGGTGCACCGTTGACGCCCGACTTGGGTGGCAGCGGTAAAACATCCGATTTAGGGAAAGCCATTACTGAAAGTCTTTGAATTGCCAAAAATATTGATCAATTATTTTTTTAATTATCGTAAATGGTCTAGAATCCGCTCCCGCGCTCAGATTTTTTTGTGGGTTTTTAGAATTGCCATTTGATCAATTTTTGAAGCATTCAATGTCCAGCGCGTCGTCCTAAATTTTGGAAATTTCGTCGAGAATTTTCATGGAAAATTTGGATCCAAACAATTGATAAACGTCACACCTATAGGTAGGGGATTTTTTTGTGAATAAATCTGAATTGATTGAACATATTGCCAAGCACGCTGATATCTCCAAGGCTGCGGCCTCAAGAGCATTAGAGGCGACAGTGGGAGCAGTTAAGACCACTTTGAAAAAGGGTGGCACCGTATCCTTGGTTGGATTTGGAACTTTTGCGGTCACCAAGCGTGCCAAGCGCACGGGACGCAATCCAAGAACTGGCGAAGCGATTACAATCAAGTCCGCCAAGGTACCCAAGTTTCGTCCTGGCAAGGCTTTGAAAGATGCCCTGAATTGATCGGTTAAAGGTGGGGTGCTTAGCTCAGTTGGTAGAGCGGCGCCCTTACAAGGCGTAGGTCGGCGGTTCGAGCCCGTCAGCACCCACCAAACATCCCGCGGCGAACGATGTTCGCCTTTTTTATTGTTGTTCTCACCTTGTGGGGTTGTATGTTTGATTTCATCCGTCAGCACACCACAATCATTCAGTTTTTGTTGGTTCTGC
>CAISQQ010000154.1 GCA_903887655.1 uncultured Burkholderiales bacterium | reverse complement strand
CTCCGCCCCCCCCTTGGGACCCCCGCAACCCAACCCCCTCAACGTCAGACCTCTGCCCACCCCGAAGCATTGCACGATTTGGTGCAAGCGTTAAAGACCGTGGTGGGGCCCGATCAAGTGCTCTGCGCGCCCACAGACCTCAGTGCCTACGAACAAGACTGGCGCAAGCGCTCCAGAGGCCGCGCCTTGTGCGTGGTGCGCCCCGCCAACACCTTGGAGGTGAGTGCCGTTGTGAAAGCCTGCGCACGCTTTGGTGTCTCTCTCGTGCCCCAAGGCGGCAACACAGGACTCGTGGTGGGCTCCATTCCAGATGAGAGCGCTCAGCAAGTGCTCTTGTCTTTGCAACGCATGAAAGCGGTGCGCGCTGTGCACACCGACAATTTGAGCATCGACGTGGAAGCCGGTTGCGTGCTCGCACATTTGCAAGACGCCGCGCGACAAGCCGGTCTCTTTTTTCCATTGAGCTTGGGCGCCGAGGGCAGTTGCACGATCGGTGGCAACTTGTCCACCAATGCAGGCGGCACCCAGGTGCTCCGGTACGGCAATGCCCGAGATTTGTGCTTGGGACTCGAAGTGGTGTTGGCCAATGGAGAAATTTGGAACGGCCTGTCGGGGCTGAGAAAAGACAACACGGGCTATGACCTCAAAAACCTCTTCATCGGCAGCGAAGGCACTTTGGGGATCATCACCGCAGCCAGCCTCAAACTCTTTCCCCGACCCCAATCGACTCTCACCGCTTGGGCCGCCTTGGCAAGCCTTGAGGACTGCGTGAAGCTTTTGGGCCTGGCACACGCTCAACTCGGGGCGGGTTTATCGGGCTTTGAGGTGATGAACCAGTACGCCCTGAGTCTGGTGCAAAAACACTTCCCCACGCTCCAAGCGCCCTTTCAGGATCACCCTTGGTGCGCCTTGCTTGAACTGTCGGGCAATGAATCCGACGAGCACACCAACGCGCGTCTCGTGGCGCTCTTGGAGGTGGCCGCAGAGCAAGGGGTTGTTCAAAACGCCACGGTGGCGGAGAACTTAAGCAAAGCCGCTCAACTCTGGCACATCCGAGAAAGCATCACCTTGGCCCAGGCTCAAGAGGGCTTGAATGTCAAACATGACATTGCCTTGTCAGCGTCGAGAATTCCCCAGTTTGTGGCGCAAACCGATCGCGAATTGGCTCAACTCATTCCTGGCGTTCGATTGGTCAATTTTGGCCACTTGGGAGACGGTAATTTGCACTACAACGTCCAAGGGCCAGAGGGTGCCCAGAGCGCGCAGTTTTTGAGCGACCATGAGCCACAAATCAACGAAGTGGTCTACCGCAATGTGTTCGCCCTTGGGGGGTCTATTTCAGCCGAACACGGCATTGGATCCTTGAAAGTCGACACCCTACCCCACTACAAAGATCCCCAGGCCTTGGAGATCATGAGGCGGCTCAAAGACTGCCTTGATCCAGCACACACCTTGAACCCTGGGCGAGTGGTTCGTGTCTCCCGAAAGCCTGGATGACCCCTGGGATCTGGACTCGCGTGCTGCTGCACACCTGGCTCTGGACCTCGCCAAAGAGGGCGCCCAGAGCCTTTAAAATAAGTTCTTAACCAATTTTTTCATGCTCTTGTCCATGACCCCCAGCACCCCACCTCCTTGCCAATACGAAGACTTTATGCGCCATGTGTTCACCCACGGGGTGCACAAGGAAGACCGCACTGGTACGGGCACGCGCAGTGTTTTTGGCCACCAAATGCGCTTTGATTTGAACCAAGGGTTTCCCTTGGTGACCACCAAGAAAGTCCACCTGAGATCGATCATTCAGGAGCTGCTGTGGTTCTTGAGTGGTTCGAGCAGCAACTTGTGGCTACAAGAGCGCGGGGTCACCATCTGGAACGAATGGGCCAAGGAAGATGGAGATCTGGGGCCCGTGTATGGGGTGCAATGGCGAAGTTGGCCCACGCCCGATGGACAACACATCGATCAAATTGCCGATCTCATGAAAACACTGCAAACCAATCCCGACTCGCGACGCATGATCGTGAGCGCTTGGAACGTGGCCGATTTGTCCAAGATGGCGCTCATGCCGTGTCATGCTTTTTTTCAGTTTTATGTCGCACCCAGCACCACGCCCGGCGGCAAAGGTCGTTTGAGTTGCCAGCTCTATCAACGCAGCGCCGACATCTTTTTGGGGGTGCCTTTTAACATCGCGAGCTACGCGCTTCTCACCCACATGATCGCCCAGCAAAGTGACCTCGATGTGGGTGAATTCATTTGGACTGGGGGAGACTGTCACATCTACACCAACCACTTTGAGCAAGTTCAGCTCCAACTCTCCAGAGCGCCCCACCCCTATCCAACGCTCAAGATCAAACGCCGGGCTGCCAGTATTTTTGACTATCAGTATGAAGACTTTGAAGTCCTCAACTACGTCTGTCATGATGCCATCAAAGCACCCGTGGCCGTTTGAGGTCTTCAACGCATGAGGCATGTTCTCCAGAGGGCTTTCTAAGACCATGAATTTGATTTTTGCCTCCTCCATGAACGGCGTCATCGGCCACAATAACCAGCTGCCTTGGCATTTGCCCGAGGACTTGGCACACTTTAAAAAACTCACCCTCGGGCAAGTGGTGCTCATGGGGCGCAAAACCTGGGAATCAATTCCAGCGCAGTTCAGACCCCTGCCAGGCCGAGACAATTGGGTGCTCAGCCGCCAAAGTCATTGGCATCCAACGGGAGCGCGCGTTTTTACCGACCTTTCATTGGCTCAAGCCGCAATCGAGCGCGAGCACCCCGGCAAAGAGCTCTGGGTGATTGGAGGCGCTGAGGTCTACGCCCAAGCCATGGCGCACGCCCAACGCATTGAACTCACTTTGATCGAAAAAAACTACGAGGGTGACGCGCAGGCCCCCAAGATCGATGCAAACTGGGCGACAATATCAAAAGAAACCCATTCCACCCCAAGTGGTTTGGTTTACCACTTTATTTCTTACCAACGTTCCCCACTAAGGAGTGACCATGTCAGATGATGAATTCCACGTTCACGGACCCCACGACCACGAACTCGAGCACGCCGGTCACGGCGGCAGCCATGAATCACAAAGCATGACCAGCCAAATTGCCATGTTCACGGCCATCATCGCCACTGTCGGTGCGATTTTTGGATACATGGGAGGCGCCACACAAGCCAATGCTGGACTCTATAAGAACAACGCGGCCATTTCAAAAACCGAGGCGTCTAACCAGTGGAATTACTACCAAGCCAAGAGCTCTAAGCAAAATTTAAGCGAGCTGGCCAAAGAAATTGCCCCCCCCGCCAAAAAAGATTTCTACGACGAAGAAATCAAGCGCTACAAAACTGAGAAAAACGATATCAAGAAAAATGCTGAAGCGCTGGAGAGCAAAAGTAAAGAGTGGGATGAAAAGTCGGACGAAGAAATGCACGAGCACCATCGCTGGGCACAGGCGACCACCGCTCTTCAAATCTCCATTGCCTTGGCGGCGATTGCCTTATTGACTCGCAAAAAATGGCTCCAAAAAGGCATGATGGGCATGGGTGCGATTGGTTTGGTGTTGGGTGCCTTGGCCGCATTGCACATCTGAATTGGCGCGAGAAAGTGGCAAGTTTTGGTCTTGACAGTCAGCAGGTGTCGTCTTGAGACTGGCAACGTGGAACGTGAACTCGTTGAATGTTCGCTTGGAGCAGGTCTTGGCCTGGCTCGAGCATTCACCTGAAGGCTCCAAGGTCGATGTCTTGGTCTTGCAAGAGACCAAACTGAGTGACGACATGTTTCCCTTCCAAGCGTTCACCAGAGCGGGTTTTGAGTTGTCCTTTTTTGGGCAAAAAACCTACAACGGCGTGGCGCTGATTTCGCGCCACCCGATCGCATCGGTGGTGAAAAACATGCCCACCATGGATGACCCCATGGCGCGTGTGATCAGCGCCAAGGTCTTGGGGCTCAGGGTCATTGGGGCGTATTTTCCCAATGGACAAGATCCCCTGAGCGACAAATTCGTCTACAAAATGAAGTGGTTAAGCGCCCTTCAAGCTTGGCTCACGACGCTGCGCTTGGAGCCTGAGCCCATCGTCTTGATGGGGGACTTCAACATCACGTGGGATGACTTGGATGTGTGGGATCCTGTCGGTTTAAAGGACACCATCCACTGCACCCACCAAGAGCGGGGACATTTTCAAGCCCTGATGGACTTGGGCCTCATGGATGCACACCGAAGTATTCACCCTGAAGGGAAAAAATTCTCTTGGTGGGACTACCGTGAAGGCGGCTGGCCACGCAACAAAGGGATGCGCATTGATCACATCTTACTCAGCCTCAAGCTCAAAGAAAGATTGCTGGCCTGTGAGATTGATACGGAGCCACGAGGGCATGAAAGGCCCAGCGACCACGCCCCGGTGTGGGTGGACTTGAAAGACTAGGCGTCCCTTGATTGGGCTTGAGCTGTTGAATCATCAGTCAGCCCATCCAAGCCAAATCCAGACGACAACAGACCAGAAACGTGTTGGACTTGGGTTTTCTTTGAGCGGTGTTCAACGGCGCTTTATTCAGATACGATGGTCAGTGTCAAAGCCAAGAGGCGCGCCATTCAAGCGCCGAGCTGTTTGGAGCCGTGATGATTGCGCACGTGAAGGTCACCATGACGAACTGCTCAACGCTTTGCCATTCGCCAAAACCAACCATCGCACCCACGGGTATTTCTTCAAAATCCATCACCGGCGAGCACAGACAAGCACCACAGCCAAGCCTATGAGTTATCTCAAAATATATCCCAAACGAATCATCGCCAGCCTAAATAACGAATCTTCCTTTGAGGGTGTATTGACCTTGAGCATTGAGCAATACGGATTGCTGACCAATGACAAGACGTGTAATGTCAAAATTGCACAGGAACGCGGAATGTGGCAAATCTGGGTCCAACCAGTCTCAGGGGTGGAGACACCGCAGTACAAGCAATTTGTAGAAAGCCTCAATCACTATCTTTTTACGATTCTGAAGGTCAGTCCACTGTCCAACGATCAGGAGCAACTCTTCTTTGAAGTTTTTTTTGACAGCATTTATTTTGACCTGTCTGGACAGGAAGTGGTCATGCTGCCCATACCCCATGAATAAAAGTCAAGACGTCACCAAGATGGATCGGTCTTGAAGGGCATCAGAGCGTTTGAACACCATCATTCTTCAGGAATAAATCCTGAATCTTTGACAATGTTGCCCCAACGAACCATATCGGACTTCAACAGCGCTGCCGTGTTTTCTGGGGTACTTTGAATCGGATCACTGCCTTGTTTGGCAAATGATTCTCGCAATGAAGGCGACTTGAGGGCTTCATTGACAATGGTTGAAGTCTTTAAAACAATACTTTTGGGCGTATTGGCAGGCATGAACAAGCCAAGCCATGGTTCGCACACCAAATCACTGTATCCCAACTCGACCATCGTTGGTACATCTGGCAAGAACCTACTGCGCTTGAGCCCAGTCGTAGCAAGTGCCCTGAGTCGAGGCGTCCCCAGTCTTGGCAAAGCTTCGCCAAGCGAGCTGAAAATACTGGCAATTTGCCCACCCATCACATCAACCAGGGCTGGAGCATTGCCCTTGTAAGGCACATGCAGGAGTTGGTAATTGGCAGCTTTTGCAAACATCACCCCTGTAAAGTGAGGTGCAGCCCCCGCACCACTCGAAGCATACGCCGCAAGATTTGGATTTGATTTACACCAGGCAATGAATTCTGCAGGTGTCTTGACGCTTTCGGGCACGCTTGGACCGACGCAAAAGACCAGAGGGCTTGAGTTAACGATCGAGACTGGACTGAAATCCGCGATAGGATCGTAGTTGATTTTCTTAAAACTAAACGGCGCAAGAGAGAGTGAGAAATCGGGTGTAAAGAGCATGGTTGAGCCATCGGGTGGGCTATTTTTCACATACTCCACCGCGAGGCGAGATGCCGCTCCGGGCTTGGCTTCAATGATCAGACCACCAGGATAAGAGTCCGCCATATTTTGAACCAAAGGGCGCAACGCTGAATCCACACCACCACCTGGCGGAAAGCCAATGATGACGCGAGTTACTTTTGAAGTTTGAGCAAAAACGGAATTGAGTAAAAACTGAGGGGCTAAGCAGCCAATCGCATTGATGACGGCTCGACGTTGCATGTTTGACATTAATTATTCCCTTGCAGTGCTATTGAATCCACGAACACATTGATTTGACAGATGAAATCTTTATTCTCACACGCTGAATCAGCTGCATGGTGAGCTTTGATGTCACCGCATTTCAATCTCAATGCTGACTTTGGTATCGACCATTTCAGCAATGAAAAAGACTTTGCGGACAAATCATTTTTAATCAAAATGCAGGCGTGTTCTACAAGGGTAAACATCCATACGCGGCGTGTAGACATTTGATCGGTGAACCCTATCGGGGACAACCCATCAAGATCTTATGCGTTTCAATGCAATGACTGCACCCTCATTGCAGTCGGTCATGAAGGGTTTTAGAAATTTCTCGCCCATCGAACTGCAAAAACTCGGGGTTGGATGAATCCATTTTTGACGTCGATGTCTCTGCCGTACTGCATTGAGAGTCTTCCCCAATCTGTTGATGCTTGCGCACTGAGCAAAAACCGCTGTGTTTGAACCGCATTATTTTGGTAGACATGATTGATCTCAGTGGCCCCTCCCACCACATAAAAATAAGACACGCCGACCGTGAACATCTCATTGATTTTATAAATGGGACCCAGTTGGGTTGTGGTCAACGCATTTTGTGACAAAGACACCTGGGTAGGGGACAAACAAGCGGCAGCGCACTGATTGTTACCACCATAGTGCATGGAATCAATCGCAATCATTCCATCAAGATGGCCAACAATGGGGGTTTGAAATCCAATTTGAACATCCAATGAATGTTGTTTGGCCCCCAAATTGAAAGATTGGGTGCTTGAATAGGGACCCGTTGGAAGCACCAAAAAGGCGGCCAAACCCAGGTAACGTCCAGACTCTCGATTGGCATAGGGCCAAATGGCCGCTGCCAATGTGACGTCCCCCACTCCCGTGCTTGCGGATTGACTCGAAAGAGATCCCTCAGGCTGGAGGGACCCTATGGGGACTTGAATATAAGACAAAGCGGGTCGATCAGCAACCGTGAAACTGGTGGCCACTCGGACAATATCAAAGTGACTGTGTAACTTAGGATTGCCATAAGGCGTTTTGTTCACCAGTGTGCCGTTTTTATACAAATTGGTATTTTCTGTTTCGTAATGGGACAGCGTGATGATGTTTTTATCGGCCAGTGGGGCAACGGTATCATTGGGCTGTAAATCAATTGCCCACCCCAGTCGAGGCATCACAAGGCATGCAAACACAAGCAGCACGAGGAGGATTGGAGTCAAGTTGCGCATGATTGTCATCCATCGACGATTGATTATGAAATCCAATATTAAATGTAAGTCAAATTGGATCAGCGCGCATTCTCCTTGAATCCTGACGGGGATTCGATCAAACCCTTTTCCATGTGAGCATTGGTGGTCCAATGCTCTTTACTCAAGTTAAGCCTTGGGGTCGTAAAAGACCAGGCCTGGGATGTCCGACGCCTTTTGCACGCTCATATCGGCACGAAGCTCAATGGTATTGCGATCGGGGTCGCGAAAAAAGATCGACACTTGACCATCTCCAAAGGTCACGGGGCCTTGGGTAATGGGGATTTGGTGCTCTTGGAGTGTTTTCATCGCTTGCACGATGTCCTTGACCCTGAGGGCGACATGCGTGATACCGGGATGCTTGACGGGCACATCCATCAAAATATTTTTCCCCTCCAACGTATCCACGCCATTGAGGATTAAATTGAGCTCCACACCGGCGGCATTTTTAATGATGGCCACCGAATCAAAATCCGGCTCATACGATAGGCGAAAGCCCAAAACGCCATAAAAAGCAAGCGCCGTCTCGCGCTCGGTGACACGAATACCGATGTGATCAATTTGTTCAATTTCAATCATGAAATGAGGATCCTCGGTCTTGAAATGATCTTACAGGCCCTCAAAAGCTTTGACTTTAGAGTGAATTGGGATCATAGCGCCATTGAAATCAATCTTCCAGACCGAGCTCTTGAATTTTTCGAGTGATGGTGTTTCGACCGATACCGAGTTTTTGCGCGGCCTCAATACGGCGACCCCGAGTATTGCTCAGTGCGGTCTGGATGAGCTTGGCTTCAAACCGCTTGCTCAATATATCCCATACATCGCCCAAACCGAGCGACAACAAGGCACTGGCCTCATGCTCCAAGAGTCGCTCCCAGTCTGCGGGGTCTGCGCTGGTGCTCGATACCGCTTCTGTATACGGATGAGCCAAATCAATCGAACTGTTCAATCCAATGGCAGCCTGTGGATTGACACCGGATTGGCCCCGCAGCAAATCTG
>CAISQQ010000153.1 GCA_903887655.1 uncultured Burkholderiales bacterium | reverse complement strand
CGGCCTGACATTTCAGCAGGTTCAGAAGTACGAGAAGGGCGTCAACCGGATCGGTGCGGGCCGTCTCTTCGAGATCGCGCGTATTCTCGGCGTGCCGATTCAGTACTTCTATGAGAGCGTCACCGAACAACTTGCAGCCACGCCCGGCTTTTGAGCTGCACCGATGATCAAGCCCGTGCAGAAATCTCCCGCTCCAAAGCCGAGCTCGAGGCCATCACGGGTGAGGCGGTGACCCAGTTTTGCTACCCCTATGGCGAGTTCAATGCCGCGCACCGCGCCCAGGTTCAAGCCGCGGGCTACCTCGGTGCGACCACCACGCTGCGCTCGCGCGAGACGGTGGGCTCGCGTGAGCCAGAGGCGTGGTTTGAGCTCGCGCGCGTGCCGGTCGTGCGCTCGACCCACTGGCCCCAGTTCTTACTCAAACTGTTGACCCCCTATGAGGATCGACATGGGCGCCGTGCTCGAGGCCCACATTCTGTGAGTGCGGCTTGAAGATCGCGGTGCTCACCCGTGAGTTTTCCCCCAAAGCCGGTGGGGCTGAGCACTACGCCATGGCTTTGGTGGAGGGCTTGGCCGCGCGGCACGAGGTGCACGTGTTTGCCCAGCGCATTGAGCACCACTGGCCGCGTGTGCACTACCACCTCATCCGTCAGCCTTTCAAGCGCCCACGGTTCATCAACCAGTGGTGGTACGCCTTGGAGACTTGGCGGCAAACCCGCTCGGGTTTCGACATCGTGCACGCCCATGAAAACACCTGGCACGGTGAGGTTCAAACCGTGCACGTCTTGCCAGTGTGGATTCACTACTTCGAGCCCAAGCCGGGTGCCGCAGCGTGGCTCACGGGTGTGTTTGGCGCGCGCACGAGCGCCACCTTGCTGTTGGCCCTCAAGTGGCTCAATGTGCTCTTGAGTCCTCGGCTTTTGAGCTATTTGTGGCTGGAGTCAGCAAGGCTGAGTCTCACGGGGCGCCATGCCCAGCGACACATCACCAGTGTCTCCACAACGCTCACCGAGCAGCTGCTCGAGCGCTTCCCCCTCGATGCTCGGCGGGTTCACACCTTGATGCCGGGGGTCTGGGGGGCGGCGGGGTGGTGGCAGCAAGCCCAGTCTGAACTTGAACTTCAACCTCATCAACCTCAGCTCCAGCCCCCACGCGCCCAAGACGGTGTTGCTCAACCACCCGTCGCTCACCTTGATTGGCGCCAGGTGTTGTGGCCGGGTGGTCATGATGGCCCTGATGGCCTTGCTGGCCCTCAGGACAGCGACCCCTTCAGTGCCCCGGCCTTGATGTCGGGTGAGCTCAAAGCGCGCGCGCGCTTGGCCTTGGGGCTCACTGGCTTGGGGGAGGGCGCAGGGCTGGAACAACGCCAGGAACAACACCAGGATCAAGGCTCAAGCCTCACGCACTGGTTGCTCTGGGTCGGCCACGATGACAAGAAAAAAGGCCTGCACGCCCTCTTGAAGGCCTTGGCGAAGGTGCCCGCGGGTGTCGGCTTGATGGTGGTGGGTCGAGGCGCCTCGAGTGCGAGTGCGCGCGCGTTGTCGGCGAGTTTGGGGCTGGATGCGCGCGTGGCGTGGCTCGGTCCCATGAGCGATGTGGCCCCCGCTTACTGGGCCTGTGATGCGCTCGTGCACCCCACCTTGGAGGACACCTTTGGCATGGTGGTGCTCGAAGCCATGTCTTGGGCGCGGGCGGTGGTGGTGAGTGCGCCAGCGTTTTGCGGGGTCGCTAGCGAGCTCACACACGGCCAAGAGGCGTGGGTGTTGGCGGACCCCCAAGATGTGGTGGCCTTGGCGCGCGCCCTTGAAGCGGTCCTCGAGCCGCGCACGGCCAGCGCCTTGGGTGCTCGTGCATGGGCCTGGGCGCAAGCGCGCAACTGGGCGAGCGTGTGCTTGGCGCAAGAAGCGGTTTACCGCGAGGTCTTGCAAAACACCCCAAGTGCGAAGGATAGAAGTCATGGTTGAGCGCAAGATTGAGCGCATGGTTGAGCGCCTAATGCCTCCGCGGCGAGTCTTGATGCTCAAGTCCCACAGCCTGGGGGTGGGGGATTTGCTGCGAAGCTCGGTGGCTTGGCGGGTGATGAAAGACGCGTGGCCCGGGGTGGAGCTGCACTTGCTGTTTTTAAGCAAGCACCCGGGCTACCCGACCCAAGACTTGATCGCCACCCATCACTTGCTCGCGAGCGCGCATTTCATCACCCTGCGCGAGGGCTCGCCCCAAAACCCGAGCGCCCAACGGGTGCCCGTCTCGCAACTCCTCCACCAAGCCTTCACGATCTGTGTTGAGCACGACATCGACTGGATCATTGATTTTGAGATGCATGGCCTGAGAACCGCGTGGCTGACTTGGCGGCTGCAGCGCTTCCTTACCCAGCGTCAAACGCCGCCCCAGCGCCATGCCATTCAAACCCTGGGGGTCAATCAGTTTTGGCCGCGGGCTTGGTTTTACACCCTCTGCTCGGTGAGCCTGCCCGCTTACATGAAAAAGCAAGGCTTGATCTCGCCAATGGACTACGCCGAGCGCGACCTGGTGGTGTTGAGCGCGCTGGGGCTCGAGCGCCAAGCCACCCCCATTGAGCGCGAGGCAGCAGCGCCCGTCAAGGCGCATGCCCAAGGCCTGCT
>CAISQQ010000152.1 GCA_903887655.1 uncultured Burkholderiales bacterium | reverse complement strand
TGATGGGGTGAGTGTTTTTCCAGCGCTCGCGCTCGCGCCGCTCGACCTCCCCGCTGGGTGTGGGGAAAAAATGACGCCTGGGGTGCTGGGTGGGTTTGAAAAAGCTTTTAGTGTGCCCGTGGACGATGCATAATGTGACGCCAATATGACTCGTCTCACCCAACTCTTGCCCCTGACCCACGTGCGCGTGGGCCTGGACATCACCAGTAAAAAGCGCGCCTTTGAAGAGGCGGGCTTGCTGTTTGAAGAGTTGTATGGGCTATCGAGGGCCAGCATCGCCGACAGCTTGTTTGCCCGCGAGAGGTTGGGCTCGACGGGGCTTGGGCATGCGGTGGCCGTTCCACACGGCAGGATCAAAGGCCTGAAAAACCCGTTGTTGGCGGTTTTTTTGCTCGATGAGCCCATTGGATTTGATGCCCCTGATGAGTTGCCCGTCAAATTGATGTTTTTTTTGCTGGTGCCCGAGGCCTCGACCCAGCGCCATTTGGAGATTTTGGCCAATATTGCCGGTTTGCTTCAGCAAAAAGAGGCGCGTGAGAGCTTGCTCACCTGTGCCAGTGCCGAGCAACTGCACGAGCGGGTGCTCGGTGGTGTTGACCTTCAGTTGAGTTAAAGCGCGTGCCTGCACACCTGGCTGGGCGCCAAGCACCCGAGCTTTCCCATTCCCCTGCCGCCGTTGGCCGAGTGCATGCGCGGTGTTGTTTGAACCCGTTGATCTTGTTGGTGAGGATGCCTTGAAGCCCAATGTCGTGAGTGCCGTGGTCTTGTTTGAAGACTTCAAAGATAAACTGCATTGGCAATGGGTGGCTGGGCTCAATGCATCGGATCGCCGTTTTGATGAAGTGATGGTGCGTCAAGCGCGCTCCGGCGCCGATTTGGTCGGGTATTTGAATTACATCCACCCCTATCGACTGCAATTGTTGGGGGAGCGTGAAGTCGCTTACCTCACCCGTGACTCGGCCGAGGACAGTGAGCGGCGCATCGGGCGCATCGTCACCTTGACACCACCGGTGCTGGTGATTGCCGACGGTCAGACCCCACCGCCCAAGCTCATTGCGCTGTGCGATAGCGCCCAAATTCCCTTGTTCATCACCCCAGAGCCCTCGGCCTATGTGATCGATGTCTTGCGTGCTTATTTGTCCAAGCACTTTGCCGACCGCACCACCATGCACGGCGTGTTCATGGATATTTTGGGGCTTGGTGTCATGATCACTGGCGAGTCGGGACTGGGCAAAAGTGAGTTGGGGCTGGAGCTCATCTCTCGGGGCAACGGTTTGGTGGCGGACGATGCGGTGGATTTGTACCGAATCAACCAAAACACCATCGAGGGGCGTTGTCCGGAGCTCTTGCAAAACTTGCTGGAAGTGCGCGGCATTGGATTGTTGGACATTCGGGCTATTTTTGGAGAAACCGCGGTGCGCCGCAAAATGCGCTTGAAGCTCATTGTGCACTTGGTGCGACGAGAAACATTGGAGCGCGACTACGACCGCTTGCCCCATGAGCCCTTGACCCAGGATGTGCTGGGTATTGCTGTGCGCAAAGTGGTGATTCAAGTCGTTGCCGGGCGCAACATCGCGGTGTTGGTGGAAGCGGCCGTGAGGAACACGATTTTGCAGCTTCGAGGCATCAACACCTACGACGACTTTTTGTTGCGCCACCGCCAAGCCATGCACCTCGGAGAGTTGCCTTGAGTGGGCCCACCCCTGTGCCAAGTCAAACGCTTGTGCAATCGGGCGAACGCGTGCCTTTGCTGCAATGCGAACGCTTGGTGAAGTCGTTTGGGAGCTTGCAGGTGGTCAAGGGGGTGAGTTTTGAGATCTTCCCCGGCGAGTGTTTGGGCGTGATTGGCCCCAACGGGGCGGGCAAAACCACCACGCTCAAGATGCTGCTCGGCCTCTTGAGTCCCGAGGCAGGTCACATCCGCGCCTTTGGTGCTGAAATGCCCCGCGATGCGCTCTTGATCAAATCGCACTTGGGGGTGGTGAGTCAATTCGACACCCTGGATCCAGACTTCACGTGCGTGGAAAATTTGGCGGTGTTTGGCGGCTATTTTGGGCTGTCCAAGGCGCTTTTGAAGACGCGCATCCCCGAGCTCTTGGCCTTTGCTGCCCTCACCTCCAAGGCCCAAGACAAGCCTGCGGCGTTGTCGGGTGGCATGAAGCGGCGGCTGAGTTTGGCACGCGCC
>CAISQQ010000151.1 GCA_903887655.1 uncultured Burkholderiales bacterium | reverse complement strand
CTGAGCCGCTGAGCCGCTAAGCCACTCAAGCATTGAGCCATTCAGTACCGAATGGCCTGTCATAGGCCGTTGGCTCGTGCGTTCCATTTTTTTTACTGTTCAGGGCTCCCATGCTATCGCTTTCTCACATCAAACGCATTTTCTTTGTCACCGTTATCACAGGCTCGTCGTTCGTGGGGTTTTCTTGCCCCTCTTGGGCGCAGTCTGCGGGCAACACCATCGGTCGCATCATTGTGCCCTTTGCGCCCGGTGGTGCGCGTGAGATGCCAGCGCGTGCGGTTTATCAAGAGATGGCCCAACTCCTTGGAGAGCATTGGATCATTGAGTCCCACCAAGGTGCTGGGGGGGCCATTGGGACGGTCTTTGTTGCCAAGGCCGAACCCGATGGCAAAACTTTGCTGATGGCTGCATCCAGCCATTTTGTGACAGCGGCTTTGGGAACCAAACCCCATTTTGATCCGGTCAAAGATTTTGTGCCTGTGGGAAATATTGGAACCCAAAGCTACGTTTTGCTCATCAACGCCAAATTGCCCTTCAAAAGCGTTGCCGACTTCGTCTCTTATGCTAAAAAGCACCCGGGTGAGATGAACTACAACTCGGCCGGCATTGGCAGCTCCACCCATTTGGCCATGGCTTATTTTTGTCGACAAGCGGGCATTGAGCTCTTGCACATCCCGTACAAGGGTACGCAAGAGGCCGCCAATGACGTGTTGGCTGGCCGCTCACAAGCTGTGATCATTCCAACGGCTGGAATTGGGGTCTACATGGCTGACCCACGCATCAAAGCCCTGGCCATCACATCTCGACGCCGCGCCACCCAATACCCCCAAATTCCAACCATTGACGAGTCAGGACTCAAAGATTTCTATTTTGAATCGTGGTTTGGGTTTTTGGCCCCCAGTGGCACGCCCAAAGCGACGGTTCAACGCCTCAATACGGCCCTCAATCAAGCCATCTCTCAAGACGTGGTCCGTCAACGCCTCCTCACCCAAGGCATCGAGCCTTCGCACGAGAGTGCAGATGAATTCGAAAAAGTCTTTTTGGCCGACAAGGTGCTCATGACCCGCTTGGTTCAAGACGTCGGGCTCAAAGCCGAATAGTCAAGCTGCTCCAACCGCTCGAGCGCCCAAACGCTTCAATCGATTTTGGCGCCAGAATCTTTCACAATTTTGGCCCACCGCACCAAATCGAACTGCACCAATTGGTTGAGCGACTCTTGGTTTCCTTTGTAGGGCTCACAGCCCAAGGTCGCCAGTTTGGCGATGGCATCGCGGTCATCGAGCACTTTATTGACCTCCACTTGTAGCCAAGAGGCAATCGGCTTGGGTGTTCCTGCTGGGGCAAACATCGCGTACCAAGGGGTGGCGCCAAAGCCCTTGATCGTCTCGCCAATGGTGGGTGCATCGGGCAAGGCGGCGAGCCTTTTCTCATTGACCACACCAATGACCTTTAACTTGCCAGACCGGATAAAAGCGAGTGACGATGGTGTGCTTTGCACCGACAAGGGGACTTGCCCACTCACCACATCGGTGGCAGCACCGGCAGCACCCTTGTAAGGGATGTGTTGGAGTTTGATGTCTGCGGCTTTTTGCAGCATCTCACCGATCAAATGATTCATCGTGCCGTTGCCTGCCGATGCATAGGCCACCTCTCCGGGGCGGGCTTTGGTGTAAGCGATCAACTCGGCCACATTGTTGGGCGCGAATGCTGGGTTGGCCACCACCACATAACCCGCCTTGGCCAAAGGTGTGACGGCATCAAAATCTTTGATCGGATCAAATCCCGTTTTTTGATACAAGGCTGGGTTGATGACTTGCGCGCTGTCAGCGGTCACCAAGATGGTGTACCCGTCGGGCTTGGCCTTGGCCACCAAAGCCGTCCCCACATTGCCCCCCGCACCAGGGTGGTTGTCGACCAAAAAGGTTTGACCGCTGGCCTCGGTGAGCTTTTGTGCAATCACTCGGGCTATGGCGTCATTGGCACCCCCTGCAGCCTGAGGCACCAAAAAGGTGACGGCTCGGTTGGGGTATTTATCTTGCGCGTAGGACAGCGGTAGGCAGACCAAGGCGAGTATGCACCCCATCAAACGCCCGCCCACAACGACTTGATTCAACATAAAACACTCCCCCATCGATAGAAATAGATCACGCATTCATGATTTGAGGTTAATGCAAACCGTCGCTGAAAGCGCTAGGGTTTACGCTTGTTTTTATCGGTGTCTGCTGGTCTTTCGCTCATCCAAGGCAGGAGACTTAAAAGGTACTTCCATTCGCACCCACACCAGCGCGCCTTGGCAGAGCAAATCTCAACTCGGCTCAGTGGGTCATGGACAACACCGATGCGAAGGTAGACAGGACTCTTTAGAATCGCAAAATGACCCTCGATAAATTGATCAAAGCCAACCTGCCCATTTTGATCGGCGCGTCATTGATGCTGACCCTCAGTATGGGGATGCGACAAAGCCTGGGGGTTTTTTTGCTGCCACTGACCAAAGAGACCGGCATTTCCGTGTCTGAGTTCACCATGGCCATTGCCGTTCAAAACCTCAGTTGGGGATTTTTACAACCCTGGGTGGGCGCTTGGGCTGGTAAGAATGGCTACCGCCACCTTTTACTCACAGGCTCCGTGCTTTACGTTGGCGGACTCGTGCTGCTCGCGTTGGCACACAACTTTCTCATGGTCTTGATGGGCGCTGGGGTTTTGATTGGACTGTCCTTGGCCTGCACGGGCTCAGCCATGGCCATGGCTGTCGCGACTCGGTGTGTATCACCGAGTATGCGCAGCACGATCTTGGGGGTGGTGTCGGCAGCAGGCTCGATTGGCGCACTCATTGCTGCCCCGATTGGACAGACTTTGTCGCAGCATGAAGGCTGGCGCATGGGGGTGATGGGTTTTGTGGTGCTGGGAGTGTGCATGGTGGTTGCCGCTTGGTTTGCCGCCAAAGTAGACCAGTTGCCCATCACCCACACACCTGGATTTGACGACAACAGCGCGAGTTTTGTCGCACTGCATGCACTGCGGTATCCGCCCTATTTGGTGATGACCATCGCTTACTTGGTCTGCGGCATGCAGCTCGTCTTCTTGACAACGCACCTGCCCACCTATCTTGAGATCTGTGGCCTGGACCCCATGCTGAGCGCGCAAGCACTGGGCACCATTGGAGGATTCAATGCGCTTGGGAGTTTGTTTTTTGGATGGCTGGGCGGGCGCAGCAACAAATTGTTCGTGCTGGGCTTGATCTACGTGCTGCGCTCGATTGGGATTGGTTTTTATTTTTACGCAGATCCAACCCCCGCGACCACCTTGGTTTTTGCAGCCTACATTGGCTTTTTGTGGCTGGGGGTTGCACCCTTGGTGACGGGCTGGATCAGTGAAGCATTTGGCATTCGCTGGCAAGCCATGCTCAGCGGCATCGCATTCATGAGCCACCAATTGGGCAGCTTTATCGGCGCCTTGGGCGGCGGGCTGATCTACGACGCACTGGGCAACTACAACCTGGCCATTCAAGTGGGCGTATCCGTTGGTTTTATTGTCGGCATGGTGCAATGCATCTTTGCGCTCACGTGGACGCGTGCGCCAACCCTGTTGACAGCAGCCAAGACATGACTGGCCCAAGGCTTGCCTTCTTGTCTTGAAGTGCCCCAAAGGACAACTTGACAGCGCTGATGAGCCTAAGTCGCGGTCTTAGCCGTAGCTGGGGTCGACGCTGCCGGGTAATGCTCGCTCTTAAGATTGAATCACCCCTGTCACGACACTCGGTGACAGCAATTTGGGATACCGTTGATGGACCCACGAACATGTTAGAGTGTGACGATTCGAGCGATGGATTAATGATCTTATTTGAGGAACTCAATCATGCACAACATCAAGCGTAAACATTTTCTCCAGCAACTGAGCGCTTTGCTTGGCATGGGTCTTGGCATGCCAACGTCCTTTGCACAAGCGAGTTGGCCCGCCAAGCCCATCCACTTCATTGTGCCGTTTGCGCCAGGCGGCGCCAACGACTTGATTGCACGAGCAGGGGCTGAAGGCGCTGGCAAAGCACTCAACCAAACCGTCATCATCGACAACAAGCCTGGTGCTGGCGCCACCGTTGGCGCGGACTTTGTGGCCAAAAGTGCAGCCGATGGATACACCTTTCTGATCAGTGCAGCGGGCATCATCTCCAACAGCATGATCAAAAAATCCATGCCCTACAAAGACGCCGTCTTGGTGCCTGTGGCCATGATTGCCCTGGCTCCATCGGTGATCATTGTCCCGGCCAACTCGCCTGTCACCTCACTCAAAGATTTGATCGCCAAATCCAAAGCCGATAAGGGCCTCAATTTCGCCACCGCTGGCACGGGCAGTACGCCCCACTTTGTGGCCGAGCTGCTTAACATCAAAGCGGGTGCCAATCTCAGGGTGATTCCCTACAAGAGTGGCTCAGAATCCTTGGCCGCGGTGATCGGTGGGCAAGTGGATGCCACCTCGGAGGCGAGCATTGTGGTCATGCCTCATATCAAGAGTGGCAAAGTCAGGGCCTTGGCCACCACGTGGACTCATCGCCTGAGCCAATTGCCCGATGTCACGACCGCCTTTGAACTTGGCTACACCGATATTCAAATTGCGCATTGGGCGGGTTTGCACGCACCTCGGGGTACACCGCCTGCCATTATCCAAAGTATGGCAAGCGCCATCGACTCGGCCATGAAAAACCCCGTCATTGTTGAGCGGCTCAAAAGCGTTGCCATCGAGCCCATCGGTGGTACGCAATCCTCTTTTGAAGAATTTGTCTCCCAAGAGCGGGCACGACTTCAATCGGTCGTCAAATTGACTGGAATGAGTGACGAATAAGTACCCCTTGAGGTCGTCGATTAAAAGCCCTTTTGCAAAAAAAATGGTCTCATGGTGCCTGGCGCAGCCAATGCCTTGGCAGCCCGCGTGATTCATTCCTTGGGTTTTGAAGCCATTTATCTGAGTGGCGCAGGACTCACCAATACGTTTTACGCCATGCCTGACTTGGGCTTTATCAGCTTGAATCACATCGCCTCACATACCCAGGCCATCTCTCAAGCCGTGGGGTTGCCCTTGATCGTGGACGCAGACACGTGATTAGGCAATGCGTTGAACCTCATCCACACCGTCAAGGTTTTAAAAGCAGCAGGAGCCAATGCCATTCAGCTCGAAGATCAGGTCAGCCCCAAAAAAGTGCGGTCACTTCAACGACAAGGGTGTGATCAGTTGCGCTGAGATGGTCGGCAAAATCAAGGTCGCAGTGGATGCCAGGCGCGATGATGACTTCTTGATCATTGCTCGCACGGATGCAAGAGCGGTGGAGGGCTTTGAAGCTGCGATAGAGCGAGTCCAAGCTGACCAAGAAGCTGGGGCCGACGTGTTGACTTTTGACGCAGAGCCCCAGATTCGACCTCCACGCTTGACAAAGCAGCGGGGGCAGGACATTCATCTTTATAATGAACTTTTAAACCATTGAAAACGAAGGTCCTAGCCCATGCCAGACTCGATCCACTCTTACGAACCGAAAAACGGCCACGGCTTGGCGCACGATCCCTTTAACGCCATCGTTGGACCCAGACCGATTGGGTGGATATCCTCAAAAGGCGCCACTGGCCTCATTAACTTGGCACCCTACAGTTTTTTCAATGGCTTTAATTACATCCCCCCCATCATTGGCTTTAGCAGCAATGGGCACAAGGACACTCTGCGAAACATTGAAGAAACACGAGCCTTTGTGTGGAACTTGGTCACTCGACCCTTGGCTGAGCAGATGAACCAGACTTGCGCGCCCGTAGCCCCTGAGGTCAATGAATTTGAGCTGGCAGGGCTCACCCCTTTACCGTCCACCCTCATCGATGTGCCCCGTGTAGCCGAAAGCCCCGTGACCTTTGAGTGCCGATGCACGCAAATTCACCAGTTGCTCAAAGCCGATGGACAACCGGTCAAGAGTTGGATGGTGTTTGGTGAGGTGGTGGCCGTGCATATTCACCGCTCCTTGCTGGTGGATGGTGTTTATAAAACCGCCAAAGCCCAGCACATTGTGCGCGGTGGCGGTCCAGGCGACTACTTCACAATTGGTGAAGATCAACTCTTTCAGCTCTTTCGCCCCAGCGCATAAAAGCCCAACCGCCATCAGGCTTCCTTGGCGCTCATCTAGCATCGGCCCACCTTGCGCTGAGGGCTAGTCGTCGGTCGCTGCCGTGGGTACCAACGGACATCAATGGGCATCAAAACCCCTGAAATTCATCGCCATTTAAGCTTTCTTTGGTCAAACCCTTCAAAATAGGCCCTAAAAGGAACAAACCCTAGTCCAAAGGTCGCTAAAAGCTAAGATAATGGGGGGGTACAACTCTAAGCCCTGCAGGGCTTGTTAAAGACTCACTTCAAATCACATACCGAAACGACTTATGCCACGCGACGATAAAACCAAAATTTCAAATGACGGGCTGCGCTACAAATCCAAAGCCGGCGGTTCCCCTTTTGGAACAGAGGGCAGAACGGGTGACACCATGAGCTGCATCAAGTGCGGCGTCCACAAGTCCCGCAGCAATGGCTCGTTCAAACGGCTCTTGGGCAGTACCACCTTTGTTTGTTTTGACTGCTCCCCCCCGAAGCCAGTTCCCGAGTCCATTGCACCAACTGCCACTTCAAAAGCCATCGTTCAAGACAAGAGTGCAGAGATCTAAACTCAACTTGCCTGCCTAGGCGCAAGAGGGGTTCATACCCCAAGCGGTCGCTCCACCGCTTGATGATCCTGATAGATGCTAAAAAATGGGGTCAGGTCTTTTGTTTCATCACGCCGTGAAACTGACCGCCGCGCATGATCTCCATCTCCGAATACTCCAAGGTGCCTGAGACGGTGCCAGTGGAGTGAATCATCACATGCTCTTGACAGACGATGTCTTTATTGAGCTTGCCATGCACAGCAATTTCACGCGCGCGGATAACACCGGAGACCTGACCTTGCTTACCCACATAAAGATCGTCCGCAGTCAAATTGCCTGACACCACCCCATTGACCGTGGCGGTGCCTGGCGCATTGATGGTGCCTGTAAAGGAAACCCCTTCGCCAATGGTGATGCTATTTTGCTTGACTTGGTGTTCAGACATGGGAGAGATTCCAAAAAGTTGAAATAAAGCTCAAAATAATCTGTTTGCAATTCAGACCTTCATTAATTCTACGCAATATAAACGACGCAGAAGCCTTCCCATCATAGTGTTTTCTCTTGGCTCAATAGCACGAACGTCTGAAATGAAAGGAATTGAGGGCAATGTGTCAACTTTTGCCCACAACCATCAGTCAGTCCGCGAGGGGGTTAACGCCTTGGCGGGGTGTGCCATCCAGCGCCCCATGACGGCCTCGTTGCAGGCACAATGGGCCAGAGGACCCCATGTGCAGTCAAGTGATTCAAATGAACCTCAAGTCAACGCGGCAATTGGCAAGGCCCTTGAAAGGTCAGGCGGTTGAGTTGCCCACCTTGCACCATGTCTTTGAAAGCGGTGAGAAAGACCTTGTCGCGACTGATCGTGATTTCAAAGGACTCACCCGTTTGAAGACTCTTGGAACTCACCCCCAAGTGAACATCGTTGGTGAGGTTCTTGCCCTGGAACTTGTCAGTGACCAAGCTGCTGATGCGCATGTCATAAGGCTTGGGGCCATCCAGATTCATGAAGACATTTTTACCAATGGAGCCGATTTCCACGGTGACCTTGGCAGGCGGGATTTTTTTGCCCTCCAACTGCTCAATCACGCCTTCGACCTGACAGCTCATCTTGAAAGTGTCCGCGCAAGCAATCGTGGGCGCCCAACCGATGAGAACCCATCCCAACAAACGACCCAGGGTCGTTTTGGGGGTGTATTTCCATTCCCAGCGATGTTGAGACCCAGCGCCGTTCAAACGGGGCGTGGCCAAAGGGGCATGGGAAGAGGCCAATCAACCGCCTTTTTTGGAGCGCTTGCCTGGATTTTTCTTAGAACGGGTGGCCACTCCGCGCTCTAGACTGACCTTTTGTCCTCGACCTGGGGTGGCCAAAGTGGTGCCTGGCAGGGGCTTGGGTGCAGGGGTTCTGACTCGATCCGCTTCGGTGATGATTTTGTTGCCCATTTTGATTTCCTTAAAGAGTTCGCAGTATTTTAGTCGAGCTTGACGGCTTGCCTTCGTATTTTTTAGAACTGTGTGCAATTCATCAAGAGAACAAGGGGGCAAAGGCTGGCCAAGACAGAGACCGCCTCGATCGAGCGTCTAGAGGTGATTGACCTCAATGGTGGTGTGGGCGATCCCACCCAAGGCCATGAGTTTGGAGCGAATCAGATGGGGGGTCATCTGGGCATCGGCTGTCACCACCACCACAGCGCAGGAAAAATTCTTCTTTCCAACCCGCCAAACGTGCAAATCGGCCAAGGCCATCTCTTGGCCACCCAGCTCCAAAATACAACGCTTGACTTGATCGAATTTGGGATGATCCATCTCACAGTCAAGCAGCACCTTGGCAGTCTCTGTCAAAAGATTTTTGGACCACAATGCAATCAGCACGGCTCCCAACAAGCCGACCAAGGGGTCGAGAAAATCCCATCCGTAAGCCCAGCCCAGCAGCAAGGAAGCAATTGCCAGCACGGATGTCGCCGCATCGGCCAAAATATGGAGATAAGCTGAGCGCAAGTTCAGGTCCTGTCCCTGCGCTGCCGACAAGTGAGCCTGGACTTCGGTGGACAAGCCACCCGGTCTTGACCAGCGCGCGGCCTCTTGCACTTCGTTCACTTCATGCACTTCATGCCCGTGATGAACGTGAAGGTCAACGCCTTGTGGCTGGCGTCGAGCTGGGGTCTCAGAGGCAGCTTGATCGTGGTGGTGGTGGTGCAGCCCGTGGTCATGGCTCTCGTGGCCTTTGTGATCATCGTGGCCATGATGGGCATGATGGGCATGACCATGGTGATCGTGGCCTTGGCCTGATTTGGCCAAGATCATGGCACACACCAAATTCACCGCCAAACCGAGAACCGCAACCCAGACCGCCTCACGGTGCACGATGGCTTGGGGCTCATAAATTCGCTCGAGCGAGCTCACCACCATGGTAAGCGCCACACCAAGCAAAAAAATGGCACTGGTAAAACCACCCAACACCTCGATCTTCCAAGTTCCAAAGGCAAAACGAGGGTCCTTGGCGTACTTTCGGGCCGCTGCATAGGCCAAAGCACTCAAGCCAATGGCCAAGGTGTGTGAACTCATGTGCCATCCATCCGCCAGCAAAGCCATGGAATTCAAGGCGTAACCACCGATGATTTCAATCACCATCATGGCCGCAGAGATCCACATGACGGCGCGCGTGCCGCGCTCAGCGGCTGGATGGGTCAAATCAAACACATGTTCATGGACATGGGGTTGACTGGGGGTGCTTTGCATATAAATCCTATTGGACTGGGTGACTCAAGAACAGACTGTGAAATCTGAGTATGATTACACCACACACCTGTGGCACGCCTCTGAAGGCGGCCTAAAAGAAGCCTCTTCGATACCCCATGGGATAGGTCGTGATTGAGCATACCGAGACTCCCCCCTTGTCCTTGCCTACCCGTCTGCCCATGAAACGCTTTGCTCTCTTGCTCCTCTCCACTTTGGTGAGCCACGCCTCCTTGGGGCGCCACTCGCCTTTACTCTAGCACCAGGTTCGTCATGATCATTGCCCACTCCCTCCAAGAACTCAACCACGCGCTGCAATCGTCACCGAAGCGGGTGTTTGTCCCGACCATGGGCAATTTGCACGAAGGACACTTGCAACTTATCGATCAAGCCAAGGCCTTGAGCACGCCACACGGTGGGCTCACGGTGGCCAGCGTGTTTGTCAACCGACTGCAGTTCTCCCCCCATGAGGACTTTGACCAATACCCCAGAACGCTTGACCGCGACAGTAAGCTCTTGCGCTCCCGCGGCTGTGATGTGGTCTTTGCGCCCAACGAGGCGCTCATGTACCCCCAGGTACAGACCTTCAAACTGGTCCCGCCGGCTGATCTGGCCAACATCTGGGAAGGTCATTTCCGCCCTGGTTTTTTCACGGGAGTTTGCACCGTGGTCATGAAGCTCTTTCACATGGTGGCACCGAGCACTGCAATCTTTGGTAAAAAAGACTACCAACAATGGTTGGTGTTAAAGCACATGGTGCAACAAATGGCCATGCCCATCGAGATCATGGGCTGCCCGATTGTTCGCTCGCCAGATGGCCTGGCACTGAGCTCGAGAAATGGCTACTTGGATGACACACAAAGAGTGCAGGCGCTGCAACTTCAGCATGAGCTTCGAGCCACAGCTCAATTCATCCAAACGCACTCCCATGGCTTTCAGGCTCAATGCCAAAATGGTATGGACACACTTCGCGCCAAGGGGTGGAAGGTGGACTACCTGGCTGTTTGCCAACAGCATGATTTAAAAGAGGTGGATCACTGGGAAAGCGATGATCTTGTGATCTTGGTGGCGGCCACTTTGGGCACCACCCGCCTGATCGACAACTTGGAAGTGCGCCTCAATGAGCGAATTCACTAGTCGACGCGGTGGGCATAGACTGACGATTGGCAAGAGCTAGGCGCAAGTGAGCACCAAACAGACCCAATCAGACCCAAGCCAGGCACAATCGTTCAAGACCTGAAAACAAGCGAAGAGGACCTCACCCGCGTGAATTGTTCAAGGCTCAAGCTTGAATACTTTTTTCCAACAACGCTCTAAGCTCTGGCGTGACTTCGGGCTCTATACCAAACCAAACTTTCCAAGCCAATGGTCCTTGGTGCAAAAGCATGCCTAAGCCATTGAGGGTCGGGTTGCCTCGAAGCCTGGCGGTTTTGAGCAAGGTGGTCTCTAAAGGAATGTAAACGATGTCGCTCACCAGGGCGTCTGCACTCAAGTCTTGTAGATTCAAGTCCAACTCCTCTTGACCCACCATGCCTAGCGAGGTGGTGTTGACGACCATCTGCACACCCCCCAGTGCTTGGTGACGCTCGCTCCAAGGAAGGGGCTTGATTGCACCGCCCAAATCATGTGCGATGGCCTGCGCTTTTTCTAGACTGCGGTTGACCAGTCGAATCTCAGTGGCGCCCTCAGACAAAAGCCCAAAGCACACTGCACGAGATCCCCCACCCGCCCCAATCACGGTGATCGGGCCCGCATTGGCTCGCCAATGGGGAAAACTGACCTGCACATTGCGAATAAAGCCGTGGGCGTCGTTGTTGCTGCCGATGAGGGCGCCGTCAGGGCGAGCATGGATACAACTGACCGCCCCGATGCGTTGGGCGGCCAAAGAGACTTCATCCAAGAACGGGATCACCGCTTGCTTGTGGGGGATGGTCACATTGACCCCGGCAAAACCCAAAGGATGCAATCCCCTCAAAGCTGCCTCTAAATTTTTGGGCTCAATGGCCAAGGGGATGTAGCGGCCCACCAGATTGTTTTTCTCAAACCAGTGGTTGTGCAGCATCGGCGAGCGCGAATGCATGATCGGCCAACCGATGACGCCTGCGAGCAATAAGCGATCAACATGACTCATGGACAGTGTTCAATTCAAAAAAAGTATAAAAATGACTCAACCCACAAGATGTCTTCTGATGGGTCGATACTCAAAAAAACTCAGGTTTTCAATTTGGCATGAAAGTGGTCCCATGTCCTTTGAAACAAAACTTCAGTCCACAATTTTTCTCGGCACAACGCCATCTCCTGATCGGTGAAATGATAAGGATCACCCAACTGCATGGCCATGCATTGGCGCTGAGCATTCTCTTCCATGTAACTCGCGAGCACAAAAGCCTCAACGATGCTCTTGCCAACCGAGACCGCGCCATGGGACTTGAGCAAAGCGGCACTGCTAGATCCCAAGGTCTGCGCCAAGCGGTCAGCCATGGGTTTGTTATTGATGGAGTTGGGCGAGTCCAAGACGGGCATGGGGTAGAGCAAGGAGCCTTGAGCAAATACGGGGGCGTAAGGTTTGCCCGTCATGCTCAAATACGTCGACCATTTGGGATGGGCATGCACGACTGCACTGACATCGCTGCGAGCGCGGTAAATACCGGCATGCAAATGAAACTCCAACGGAGGCTTGCCAGAGCCTTCGATCACTTGTCCTTGCATATCGATGGTGCAAATATCTTGAACCGTCAAGCGGCTGCGTTGACACGAACCAATGTTGATGAGCATGTGATCGTCATCGAGTTTGATGCTGCAGTGCCCGTTGTAGTCGATGATATCGGCTTGCTCGAGCATGCGGATACAGTCCACCAGTTGTTGTTTAAGTGTGAGAGTGTCTTGCATGAGAGGGGACTCTAAAAAAGTAAGTGGGCAGAAAAAATAAATGCATCAAAATGAGCGGGGATGAATTGGTAAAACTCATCGAGCTCAAGCCAGCACGCTGAGGCTTTACCAGTGGAGCTCATCTCGCACTTGGGTGCGCCACAAGTCCCAGGCTCTAAGTCCAGCACCTTGATTGACCTCATCGGCCAATTCACCCTCTTTGGCCGACAAAGCCGCAATGGGTTGACCCTGTGCAAGGGCCAGGCTCATGTGCTGAATCCGCGCATTGACCTCGGTGTAGACGGCACGAAAAACCGCCGTTTGCAGTGTGGGACCACACGCAACGCTGCCGTGAGCGCGCATCATCACCACATCGCGTGGGCCCATCACCTGAGCGAGCTCAACACCTTTGGGTATGTCTCCAACGAGCATGTCCGTGTCGCCAAACTTTTCACTGATGTCAAAAATAGGGGGTTCTTTGGCCAAATATGCAGGATTGTGATACATCGCTTGCATCTTCACACGAACCAAACCAAACGGCACCACCGATGGTGAATGGGAGTGCACATCCGAGCCTATATCAGGGCGCGCCTTGTAGATCTCGCCGTGAATGAAGCGCTCCAAACAGCTCTTGCGGCCTTGGGGATCAATCGCAACGCTATCCAAGTCATACTCCAAAATGTCCTCCGGGGTTACCAATGCGGGAGGCTTGGAGCAAGACATGAAATAGCGCTTGGGGTTGGTGGGGTGTCGCATGGAGACGTGACCAAAACCATCGACCACGCCTTGACTGGCCAGAATTCGACTCGCAGCCGCCAAGTCACGCAGCAACTCGATGGACAAGGGCTCAGATGTAGATTGACTCAAAGTATCACCTCTTGGATTAAATAACGACAGAGGTCATGATGCCTTTGGGGAAGATATCCTCTGGCGTGAAGGGCTTGTGGGAAATCCCTTGCTGGTAACAGTAGGTGGACATCAACTCCCAAGTGGGCCGATTGGCCTCGATGCCAAAGG
>CAISQQ010000150.1 GCA_903887655.1 uncultured Burkholderiales bacterium | reverse complement strand
CCCGTATTGACCAAGATAAGTCCGCGCCGCTCCCCAGGTGAAGTTTCATACGGTTTTTCGGTGGGGGGTGTTTGGATGTCCATATCTCTCCTTTTAAATCACTGGCAGCGCAACCCAACGGCCACCCAATGCTTGAATTTTGATCCGATTATCAAATACGCGCTCGACCGCCTCGTGGGTCAATCGCTCATTGACAGACCCGTGGTGCTGAATTTTGCCTTGATCCATGACGACCAGCTCATCCGAGAGCAAAGCCATGGAGACCTCGTGGAGCACACTCACCACCGTTTTCTTTTGTGCAATGAGCGCCTTCACCAAAATCAGCCAATCGACTTGCAGCGGTGGATCCAAATTATTCAAGGGCTCATCCATCAACACGATGTCAGACTCCACCGCCAAGACTCTGGCCAGCAGCACCCTTTGGCGCTCACCACCGGACAACTCACCCAGGCTTCTTTCACGCCAATCCCAAGCGTGGGTCGCATCTAACGCCCTCTTCACGGCTTGGTGATCCTCCTTCGTCACATCTCCCCACCAAGAACGGTGCGGCAAACGGCCAAGCATCGCTACATCGTAAACCGTCAGGTCTTCAGCGCCCACCTCGTGCTGACCCATCCATGCCAAATATTGAGCTTTTTTAACACGATTGTGATGCCCCAGTTCCCATTCGGGCAAACTCACCGAACCTTGGTACCCCATTAAACCAGCCAGCACTTGGAGAAGCGTGGTTTTGCCAGAACCGTTCGGGCCCACAATACTGGTCCAAGTGCCCTTTTTAAACTCCAAGTTGATGTCAGAGAGAATTTTTCGTCCACTCAACTCAACACTGAGATTTTGGGCTCTGATGACGTTCACAATCCATCTCCATTTCTGGAGAAATGCCGAGTTTGCATCAACCACAGCAAGTACCCCCCCCCCAAGAACAGCCGTCAAAACGCCGACTGGCAATTCTCTGGGCGCAATCAATAAGCGGGCCAAAACGTCAGCCGACCCCATCAATACCGCACCGACGAAACTCGAGAGCAACAACAATCGAGAGTGGGTGACTTTCACCATCGATCGAACCAGGTGCGGAGAGGCCAAACCAACAAATGCAATGAGCCCCGTTTGGGCCACCGATAGACCCACAGCCAATGACAAGATGGCGATCAATACCGCCCGCAATGCTGTGATGTTCAAACCAAGACTCACGGCCGTGAACTCACCCAGAGATAAACCGTCCAAAAATCGCCCCAAAGGGGCGGCGATCAAGATGCAAAAAATCCACCCAAGCCCCATCAAAAGAGCGGCATTCCAGCCCACATAAGCCGTGCTGCCGAGCATAAAAATTTGCATGGATTGCATGACTTCTGGGTCCAACAACATGACACAAGAACTGCTCGCCCCTAGCACCACACCCACGACCACGCCCGCCAAGAGGAGCCTGAGGGTGTGCTGAAAACCTCTGGCCAACACCAAGGTTAAAAATACGGCCAGGAGAGCACCGACAAAGGCAGCACCCGTTAACCCCAAACGGGTGAGCCAATGTCCACCACCTTCAGAGACACCCCACATCGCCAAGGCACTGACAACCCCAAGTGTGGCGCCCGACGCACTGCCCAACAAATAAGGATCCGCCAAGGGGTTTCGAAACAAACCTTGGGCCAAAGCCCCTGACAAACCCAATAAAGCCCCACAAAAGAGGGCTCCAAGCGTTCTTGGCAGACGAATGTCCCACACGATAGAGGCCAAGGCTGGGTCATTGGACAAGTCACCGAAGCTGACAATTCCAGTGCTGCCAATCGACACCCCACCGTAGAGCAGCAATAAACAACAGGTGAACAACCAGCACATCAGTGGCGCAACAGACTTGGATTGAACAATGCGTGGACTCATTCAAGCCCGCCCAGAGAGGATAAACAATGGGCCAAAATTTGTGCGCCTTGGGCCATGCGTGGGCCAGGTCTCACCAAGACATCGTCTTGTTCTTTGGACAAGGCGCAAATATGTTGCGTTTTAATGGCGCCAATCGTCGACCAACCTGGGCGAGAAGCGAGGTTGGGCGCCTCGCTGGCAGAGATCAAAATCAAATCTGGACTGGCTTTGACGACAAACTCTGGATTGATCAAGGGGAAAGGACCCCAGTGTCCGGGCACAATGTTTTGGGCGCCGAGTTTTTGCAAGATCTCGCCAACGAACGAGGACTCACTTGCCGCATAAGGCCCACGGTTGACCTCAAAATACACCCGCGCACCTCGAACCTTGGGACTCACCGACGCGGCAAGCGCTTGGAGGTCATGATGGAGGGAGCTCAGGAGTGGTTTCGCCTCCTCAGAGCCCAACAAAACGCCCAACACGAGAATGATGCGGTCGACATCGGCCAGATTTTTAGCCTCCAGCACCATCACTTTCAATCCCAAGGACTCCAGCCGCTCGATCGCTCTGGGCGCTTGGGACATCAAGACGACGTCGGGCTTCAAGGCCACGATGGCCTCCACATTGGGGTCCAAACCGCCGCCCACGGAGCTGACGGTTTTCAAAGCCTTGGGGAAATTAGAGTATCGGTCCACACCCACCAAACGTTCGCAAGCTTTCAGCGCACAGACCATCTCTGACAACGAAGGCAACAAGCTCACGATGCGTTGGGGCGGCGCTTGAAATTCGAGCACATGGCGGCGGTCATCTTGCACAGCATACGCCCAAAGTGAGCTGCTGATGAGCCAACTCAAGCCAAATAAGAGTAAGCGCTTCATGCACAAGTTCTCAGTGGACCATTGCAGACCACAAGCTTGGCTGAAAGGACTCCGCGCACACTCAGCGCTGAGGGTTGAAATAGCTTCTTGAACTGCATCTCGATTCAAAACAAATTCATTCAACCCAACTCTCCCCGTTGGATCACTGAAAAAGAATTCACGAAGACCCTTTGCCAAGCCCAAGGTTATAGTGCCAAGCACAGTCTATTCCTTGACTCAAAACCCTGGGTCATGAATTCCACCCGTTGAAGCCGGTATCCGGACTGATGGACTCAGAATTTAACCTTCCCAAGCCCTAGGGGCTCAGTGGCATTTGAAATTCCTAGTTTTCTAAAAAGAAAACCACCCATTCACCGTTGCGGGGACAGCATGGTCGCTCACTTGAAACGCCAATTTCCCGTTGAACTGCCTTGAAAGAGCATCAAAGGCGAGCACTATCAACCCATTGACTCTATCACACTGGCTTTGCCGGCGACTTGATGTGGGGGTTTTAAGATGACAATGCCCTTTGAATCGCCTTGAAGGCTCTGGGAGTCAATGGAGGTCAAAAACAAGAGACTTCACATAAAAGCAGCAGTCAAGTCGTTTCAGTCGGTGGCAGTATTCAAACCGAGCAAGCGCACCCGCACGCTTTTGCCTTTGACCCGGCCTTCTGACATTCGGCTGACAGCCTCGCGGGCGATATCGGCATTGACGGCCACGTAAGTGGAAAATTCATTGACGTTGATCTTCCCGATTTGCTCTTTTTGAAATCCAGCTTCACCGGTCAAGGCTCCCAACACATCTCCTGCTCGAATTTTTTCTTTTCTACCGCCCACTATCTGAAGTGTGGCCATGGGTGCGGCAGGAGGACGCCCAGATCCTGATGATGGCTTGAGTTGGCTCACTTCAAACCAGCTGGATTCGCGCCCTTGGAGCTGCTCAATGCGGCCCACATAACCCATCTCATCCATAGAAACCAAGGTGAGCGCGAGGCCTTTGGCACCAGCGCGACCCGTCCTTCCAATGCGGTGAACATGCACCTCAGGGTCAGGACTGACATCCACGTTGATCACAGCCGCCAGCTCAGCCACGTCGAGGCCCCTGGCCGCCACATCGGTCGCCACCAAGACGTTGCAACTGCGGTTGGCAAACTGCACCATGACTTGATCGCGCTCGCGCTGCTCTAATTCACCATACAAAGCCATGGCGCTGAAACCCCTTGCTTGCAAATCGATCACCAATTCGCGGCATTGTTGCTTGGTGTTGCAAAACGCCAAGGTGGACTCCGGCCGAAAGTGGTTCAGCAGCAGGGACACCGCGTGCAAACGTTCGCTGTTGGACACCTCGTAAAAGATTTGTTGGATTTTTTGTGCATCGTGCTGCGCTTGCACCTTGACGGT
>CAISQQ010000149.1 GCA_903887655.1 uncultured Burkholderiales bacterium | reverse complement strand
GGGATGTGGCAAGCGCTGTCGGCCCAAGACGTGCCGGCCAATCCTGATTGGTGGGTGCAGTTCAATGACCCAGCGCTCACGGCCTTGATTCAAAAGGCCTTGACCAGCAGCACCACGTTGACCATCGCCAAGGCCCGCGTCGATCAAGCCCGAGCGGGTTTACAGACCGCCAACGCAAGTACCTTGCCGCAACTCGGTGCCAGTGGCCGCGTGGCTCGATTGCAGATTTCTCAGTACAGGCCGCTCAATAATTACAATTCACCCAATTGGTCGACGGTCCAAACGGACATCGCACCCGTGCTGTCGGCCTCTTACGAATTGGACCTTTGGGGAAGAGTGAGTAGCACGGTTCAAGCCAGCAAGGGGTCGTTTGAGCAGTCGGTGGTGGACTTTCAAAATGTAAAGTTGGTACTCACCACCGACATCGCCACCAATTATTTCAACGCACGACAAGTCGATATCGAATTGGGCCTCTTAAAGCAAATTGTGCAGGCCCAAGAAAAGTCCTTGGAGGTGGCCCTGAGCCGTTATGAATTGGGGCTCATGGCGGCGTTGGAGAAGAGTCAAATTGAATTGGCTTTGGATGCGAGCCGAATTCAATATGAACAATTGAAGCGCACACGGGAGCAATACGTTCATGCGCTGGCGACTTTAATCGGACAAGATGCGAATTCCTTTGTCCTCCAAGAAGAAAACGCCCCCAGAACCCTTCTTCGGCCCACGCTAGGGATGCCGTCGACTTTGCTGCTCAGGCGGCCCGATATCGCTTCTGCCGAGAGAGCTGTTGCGGTGGCCAATGCACAAATTGGCATCGCTCAAGCCGCTTACTACCCCACCATCACCATGGGATCGTCGTTTGGTTACGAGGCCACGCAACTTGCGAATTTGTATTACGCCCCGTCGCGCATTTGGTCGTTTGGCCCGAGTTTTACCTTGCCCCTCTTTGATGGTGGGCGCATCGATGCCAGCGTGGCGTTCAGCGAAGCGGGCTATGCGGCCACAGTGGGCATTTACAAAAAAGCAGTCCTCACCGCTTTTCAAGAAGTGCAAGACGCGATCACGGGTTTCAACACCTTGGATGAAGCCTTGGCCAAGGCCAAGGCGGCCACAGCGCTGTCACAAAAAATTTACACCTTGGCCAAAGATCGTTACGAAGGTGGATTGTCAACATCCCTCGATTTTTTACAGGCCAAACAGGCTTTACTGGCCACACAGCGGCAAGAAACTCAAATTCTCGCCCAACGCATGTTGGTCCAGGTGTTTTTGATCAAAGCCCTGGGTGGCGGATGGGACGGCTTGAAAAGCACTGAAACCGTGAAATAAATCAACACCCACAAGTGCTCCGCTCACTGGGCCAGGATGCTGTGATGAGGCTCTTAGAACTGCTCAGGGGTGTTTTGCAACAAATGGGGCTTGGTACATCCAAACAGGGCGACCATCCGAGCCGTAGACCACGGCAGTCGCTTGTAAACCGCGGGCTTCAAACTCCAGGCTCACCAACCAGGCGCCATCTTTGAGTTCAAGAGACGATTTGTCGACAGCTTTGGGCATACTTTCGGGGCGCTGAAAGAGGTAAACCAAATCGTAGCGACTCCAGTCGGCCAGCCAGATATTGCCTTGGCGAATGGTGGCCCACGGGCATCGCAAGGCGCAAAAAAGCCGCAGCAACCAACTCATTTCAAGACCAAAACACTGGACGTGTGGATAAGCTTTGTGCAGGGCTTTCAAGCCATCCCCCAGTCCACAACCCGCATCCAGGATGCTGGCGTGAGGGGGTAACTCAATGTGTTTGGGCATGTCTTCCAAAGCACGCGAGGGCGTTGGAAAAAGAGGCGCATCGCTCCAAGCGTTCAGGGGGTAGACCAAAGCGATCAAAATGAGCAAACTCAACCAAACGACTGGGGGCATGGAAAGGCTCGCCGAATTCAATAGCAATTGTGAGAGCGGAAACCCAAGCACGATCAGACAGCGTCTCCACAAAGTCGAGCCCAGAGCTGACAATAAAACGCTCAAAAGGGTCGCGCCGACCAAAGACCAGCCTTGGGGCACTTCAAGAGATTGAAGGGCGGTCAACATCACCCAGGATAAAGTCCAAGCCAACAGTGCGGGCAGTGGCCAAATCGCGATTTTCATGTGGATCTAGGGGTCGTGGGGATCGGTGGCGAAGGTTGAGTCAAAAGACAGGCATCAAGGCCAACAAAGGGGAGGTGTCTAAAAATACAATCCCCACAGTGAAGAGGACGCCTTCAAAACCAGATGGACCCTGTGGGAAAATAATGATCGTAAACTGAAAATCATGGTTATCACTGTTTTGTTAAGAAAAAAACTGACCAGACCCCATCGATGAATAAAAACACGCTTCGCCAGAAATGGTCAAAAATTGCATGGAGCCATCAAATTGTAATGATTGGCATTTTATGGATGGCCACCAACGCCTTGGCTTACAAAGAGGATCCGCACCACCAATTTGACATGACGCACAACATGACCAACCATACCGACATCACCTTTGTCCAAGTCACCAATGTCCAACAAGCGTGCGACAAAGAAAGCAAGGAGCGCGGCTTTGGCGGCTTTCGCATCAGTGTGGAGGCTTGCAGTTTTTGGTCAGGAAACACGTGCAAAGTGATTACCCAAAAAACAGCCAATTTCCACACGATTGGTCACGAGATCAGGCATTGCCTGCAAGGCAACTGGCATGACATGAATGGTGAAATTAAAAGGTAAATGGCTTGTGCTGGTGCCGTCATTGTTGCGAGCGCGAAGCTATGGTGACGCATTTCAGTTATTGAATTGATAGCAATGAGAAATATTTTCATATTGAAAACTGAAGTGCTTGGTTTTGAAATAGGTAGAATCTCAATTCCAGCGTTAAAATAAAAAAGTTGTTGAAATCAAATAATCCAATCCATAGTTAAGGATACAAGCCATGACCATCACCATTACAGAACTTCAAGGACTGAGTTTCGATAACTCTGTGAGCGATCCACGTATCAATCCTTCGTCTATTCCTGATTCGAATTGGGTCGTTTCTACCTTGACCTCCACGCAAATAGTAGGCAACAGTCAACTGCAAGGCCATGCGATAGCGATTACTCTCAACGGCACATTTAATTTGAAGGGCGTCTCTTCGATTAAAACTTTTGCAGATTTTGCGAGCCTGCCATACGATGAAGGCAACAAAATTTCATCGCAGTTGTTCTTGTTCGATGGCCAAGTGGTGGGTTCAGTCGTTTCCTCTGCTCCCATCCAAGCCAACCTTTTTGCAAATGCTGGCATCAGCTCGATTGCTGCTCAACTGGTTTATTCCGGCAAAGAGCTGTTCGTCACAAGCAGCACTCCTTCGGATGGTGATCGATTTTATGGGTACAGTGGTTATGCCACTTATACAGATTCGCATTTGTACTCATCATCGAATCAAGATCGTTTTGTGGGGGGTACAGGTGGCATCAATACCTTGGTGTTGCCGTCAACAAAAAGTAATTACTCATTAAAAACGTACAATTTTTGGGACACCAATTCTCAGTCAATGGGCGCATTGAATGGATGGGAAATTTCTGACAATACAAAAACTTATGCAACGGTTGATATCAGTGGTGTGCAGCGCATTCAATTCAAAGACACTGCTTTGGCCCTGGACTTGAGTGGTAACGCGGGGACGGTGGTGAAAATATTGGGTGCAGTTTTTGGACCTGCTAACATCACGAATAAGCAATACGTAGGTTTAGGACTTTCGCTGATCGATGGGGGGATGAGTTACGCCGCATTGATGTCGCTCGCGCTCAATGCAAAGCTTGGCGCAGGCTTTACAGACACTCAAGAAATACAGCTGTTGTATCAAAATTTATATGCACACACCCCAACGGCCAATGAGGTCGCCTCTATTGATGCCTTCATTACCAGTGGACAGCAGACTCAAGCGTCATTGGGTGTATTGGCCGCTGAAACAACGAACAATGCAGCCAACATCAATATCGTCGGCTTGACTCAATCCGGGGTGATGTACACGCCAGCTTAAATTCGCGTGAACAGGTTTTAACAAGATCTGTTCGCGGCGTTGAAGCTTGTAGTACACAGCGATACATGAGCAGTGTATCCAAGACAGATTGAGGGTTTTTATAGAAGCATCAAGTGGGATGGAGCTTGGGCTGATTTAGCCTCCAAATAAGCTTGTCATTTGAAATGAAAAGCCCCTCAAAATCAAATAGCTATTGAAAAGTACCGGTAAAGTACAAAACAGTATTGTTGATGTTCAAAACCGAAATTGCGCCACCAACGAATGCCCCAGAATTGTCAACTTGTAGACATTGTTTTTCAGATTGAACAGATCCAGAAATATCAGTTGGATCGAAATTGGTTTGTAAATTACAAGCGTAGGCCGAACTTCCGTCGCTAGAGGCCTCAAGCGAGGAGTAATGAACTGAATAATTATTGATACCTTTTTTCGTGCTGTCTTTGTAGCTAATACTTGAATTCACAAAACTAAAGTCGCCGATGTTGGTATTGTTTGTGGCTATGGCAGGATCTGTGTAAATGGTGTAACTGCCGAAGCCATTGTCTCCCACATGTTTATTGAAATTG
>CAISQQ010000148.1 GCA_903887655.1 uncultured Burkholderiales bacterium | reverse complement strand
TTTGAACTGATATCGAACATGCTTTTTTTGTTGTCTCCTGCCAAGACCTTGGACTACGACACGCCCTTGCCCGCTGAGTTTCAGGGCTTGGAGCCTCAGGCCCCAGTTTTTGCCCACCAATCGGCCACCTTGGTCAAGCAGTTGAAGAAACTCTCGGCTTCGGATTTGTCGGTTCTCATGAGCTTGAGCCCGAACTTGGCCGAGCTCAATGTCAAGCGCTTCAAGGATTGGAAGCCCGTCTACACCCCGGACAATTCAAGGCCCAGCATCTTTGCCTTCAATGGCGATGTCTACGACGGCTTGTCGGTCAAGAGCCTTAAAAAAGCCGACCTCACTTGGCTTGAGTCACATTTGGTGATTCTGAGTGGTTTGTATGGGGTGTTGAAACCCATGGACGCTTTGCAGCCTTATCGATTGGAGATGGGAACGGCTTTGAAGGTGGCCAAGAGCCACAACTTGTATGAGTTTTGGGGCGCTCAAATCGCCCAATACCTCAACGCCAGGCTTGATGCCGCGTCTTCGAGAGTGGTGATCAATTTGGCCTCCCAAGAGTATTTCAAGTCGGTAGAGCGCAAAACGCTCAATGCGCAATTGATTGAATGCGTCTTTGAAGACGAAAAAAATGGACAATTCAAAGTCATCAGTTTTTTCGCTAAAAAAGCACGTGGCCTCATGGTGCGCTTTGCCGCCACCCACCGCATCAAACGCCCAGAAGACTTGAAGAGTTTTGACTTGCAAGGGTATGGCTTTGCGGTGAAGGCCTCCAGCTCAGAGCGTTACGTTTTTAGACGCAGCGAGGCCGCTTCGAGTTCATCTTAAGCCCAGTATGATGAGTGCTTCACGCGGGTGCTGGCTCGGTACCTGAGAGGCCACCCTTTGGCATGAAGCCGACTGGAGTCGACTCAAGCCAGCGCCAGTGCGACAGCATTGCAATCCATGGAGACGATAATTTTTTATGCGCGCACACAACAACGGAGTTTGGCTTGAGTATGAGGTCCATCCCGCTCGCCATGAGGGCAATGAGGGCGTCGAGCCACGAGCGAGTATTTTATTGATCATGGGGCTTGGCCTGCAACTCATTTCATGGCCACAGTCTTTGATCAACGGATTGACTCAGGCGGGTTTTCAAGTGATCACTTTTGATAACCGAGATGTGGGACTGTCCACCATCTTTGATCATGAGGGCGTTCCCAACTTGATGTGGGAATCCCTCAAGCAAAAAATGGGTCTCCCGGTGAAGCCACTCTATTCTTTGGAGGACATGGCCATGGACGCTGTTGCGGTCCTGGACGCTTGCGGTGTTGATCAAGCCCATGTGTTGGGTATGAGCATGGGGGGGATGATTGCACAGCGCATGGCCATTCACTCACCGCTGCGACTGCGAAGCATGGTCAGTCTCATGAGCTCGAGTGGTGCCAAGGATTTGCCGGGTCCTGAAACGGAACTGTTGGAGCGGATGTTTGCTTCTCCCCAAGAGCAAACGCTTGACGCCTATGTCACTCAAGCGCTGGGCGTCTTTGATGCGTTGGCAAGCCCTGGGTTTCGCGATGATCCGCACAGCATGCGTGAGCGGGTGGTCAAAGCCATTGAGCGCAGCTACCACCCTGGGGGTGTGATTCGACAAATGTCGGCGGTGATGTCTGATTCGGCCAGAGCGCCTTTGCTGCACACCATCAAAACACCGACATTGGTGATTCATGGCTTGGCCGATCCATTGGTGCCGATTGCCTGTGGAATTGACACCGCCAAGAGAATTCCTGGCGCACAGTGGATGGAGATCAAAAACATGGCCCACGATTTACCCCAATGTTTGGTGCCCTTGGTCCAGGCCAGACTGATTGAATTTTTCCAATGAACACACCAGAGCTCTCCCTTTTGGGTAAACCCACCGCCTACATCGATCACTATGACCCTGAGTTGCTCTACCCAATTGCACGCGCGAATAAGCGCGCTGAATTGGGTTTGAGCGCTGGCGCTTTGCCCTTCATGGGCGCAGATATTTGGAATGCTTATGAGTTGAGTTGGCTCAACCGCAAGGGCAAGCCTCAAATTGCCATGGCTCGATTGGTGGTGCCTCACGATAGTCCCAATATCATTGAGAGTAAGTCCATGAAGTTGTATTTCAACAGCTTTAGTCAGACCGTCTTTGACAGTGAGGCTGAGGTGTTGGCCTGCATCAAAAATGACATGTCGCTCGCTCTCATGAGGCCTCTCCAAGAGCCAAGCCTCTCTACGGATTCAACGCCAACTGCCCGAGCCGTCAAGACACAAGCCTCGCACACCCTCGCATTGGGTGCAGAGCTCATTGGCCCCGAGCGTTTTGAAATGGAGAGGATCGCTGATTTTGAGGGCTTGGACTTGGACCGATTGGATATTGAGTGTGTTCATTACCAACCCCGGCCCGAACTCTTGAAAGTGGCGACAGGTCTGCCCCCAGTGACTGAGACGCTGCGTTCGAATTTGCTCAAAAGCAACTGCTTGGTCACGGGTCAACCCGATTGGGGCAGTGTGCAAATTCAGTACTCGGGTGACGCGATTGACCAAGAGGGTTTACTCGGCTATCTCGTGAGTTTTAGAGATCACAACGAATTTCATGAGCAATGTGTAGAGCGCATTTTCATGGACATTTGGACGCGTTGCCGTCCCACGCGTTTGAGTGTGTATGCTCGCTACACCCGCCGTGGTGGATTGGATATCAATCCGTTTCGCACCAGTCACCCCGAGCGACTGCCTTTGCAAGTGCGTTTGGCCCGTCAATAAGAGCGCAGCTCTCCACCCTGTGCAAGTGAAGATCTGCATGGATCCTGTTGATTTAAACGCGGGTTTGGCCAGGGATAAAACCCCCGTGGCGGAGCACGACTTGGTGCTCTACACCTTTCGCCGTTGCCCCTACGCCATGCGAGCACGCTTGGCCTTGAGGTCGAGTGGATTGGCCTACGAAACGCGGGAAATTCAACTCCGTCGTAAACCGCAGCACATGCTCGATCTCTCCCCCAAAGGGACGGTTCCTGTGTTGTGGATCAAAACCCGCGCACAGACTGCTGTCATCGATGAGAGCTTGTCGATCATGCACTGGTGCTTGTCGCAGCGTGATCCGCAGTCTTGGTTGGTATCCCTTGCATCCCCACAAAGCCCCGGTTGGGCCCTCATTGAACAAAACGATCGTGTGTTCAAGCAGCACTTGGATCGCTACAAGTACCCATCTCGTTTTGGGTTGATGGATGGCCTTGAGCACCGCGACCAAGCCGCGCAGACCCTTCTTGCCTTAGAAGCTTTGTTACAAGACCAAGCGTTTTTGTCCGGCGCGCAGTGGGGCATGGTGGATGCGGCCATCGCCCCTTTTGTGCGTCAATTTGCACACACCGACCCGGCTTGGTTCGAAGCGCAAGCTTGGCCGCAGTTGTGCCGCTGGTTGAGTGCATTTGAGGGCTCAAAGGATTTCTTACACATCATGCAAAAGTGGCCCGTTTGGCAAGAAGAGGGTGTGCAAGCGTTCAATGAGCGCCTGGACTGACCCGCTGCCAGGCCTGCCCCTGGCTTGCCTTGAGCCCCCTCAATCACTGGGGTCTGCGGCGCCGCCGCTTCTGCCCTGGCTTGGCTTCAGGCTCGAGCCGCTGGGGTGCAGGTGTCGGGGCAGGGCTTGGCCAGGCAATCATGGCTGGGAGTTGTTGGGGATTGTGAATTCTGAGTTGTTTGTGGATGCTCGTTCGGCCAAACACCACCTCAATGTCTTTGATCCTCACGCCAAAAACACCCGATAAATAAGCCACCATGAAATCGGTCGCCGCACCGTTGACGGGGCTGGCCGTGACGCTGATTTTGAGTTGATGCGCGAGCGGTTGACCCACGGCGGTCTTTTTGGCAGCCGGTGTGCCCAACACATTGAGGATCAGAGTGGTCTCGTCCCATTCGTAAAACGCGTGTTGCAAATGCCGGCATTGACTCATGTGGGGAGGTCTTGTTTTCAGTTTTTCTCAGCTGTGCGCAGCCTTGGATTGAAACTGTTTGAAGTTTTTTCTCTTCAAGGGGCTCAGAGCTCAAAGAGTTGATTGATCGATGGTTTGATGGAGGCTCTTTCGATCATACCCCTGCCCTGGGTTCAAGCGCATGCGGTCGGGGTTGAGACTGGAGCGCTTTTATTTAAGGCATAAAATAACCCTCGCATGACACCACACACCCTGACCCTCCAACTCTTGAAGCGCTGGCCATGGGTTTTGCGCTTTCTCGCAGGGATGCTTATCATTGGGAGTGTGTCACCAGTTGGGGCGCAAACGACAGGGCCCTCTTCGGAGAGCGCCTCGTCTTCATCCGAGACGCCTTGCTGTGATCGGGTCAATGACCTCCTGAGCGCGGGTCAATGGCAGCGCGAAGACTTCTCGGCCAAATACCAAAGCACCTACAACTGGCAGATGCATCGCCGCTTTAACGCCCAGTATTCGGGGCCCAATAGCGTTCAAGCCGGCGCAGACAACATGTTCACTTTCTCCGCCACCGCCCATTGGGGCCAACGCGTGTGGGACGGGGGCGAATTGTATTTCAATCCAGAGGTGGTCGCAGGCGTGCCGTTTTCAGGCAACTTGGTGGGTCTGGGAGGGTTTACCAACGGCGAAATCACCCGTGCATCGGGCACTCGACCCTTGCCCTATGTCCAGCGTTTATTCCTTCGTCAAACCTGGGGCCAAGGCGGCGGCCAAGAGCAGGTGGAGGCGGACTTTAACCAAATGGCGGGTTGGCAAGATAAAAACCGTTGGGTGCTCACCGTGGGCAACTTTTCAACCTTGGATGTCTTTGACGACAATGCCTACGCCAAAGATCCCCGCACTCAATTCATGAATTGGGGCAATTGGACCTACGCTGCCTATGATTACGCTGCCGATGCCAGGGGGTATGGCTGGGGCGCTGCAGTGGAGTGGTACCAAGGCGATTGGGCGCTCAGGGCCGCTCGCATGACCGGTCCCAAAGTGCCCAATGGATTGCCTGTGGACTTCAATGTGCTCCATCACTATGGAGATCAAATTGAACTCGAGCATGCGCACCAATGGTGGGGCAAGGCCGGACGCGTTCGACTATTGGCTTGGCATGACCGGGCCATTTTGGCCAGCTTTACAGATGCAACGGCCTATTTGCAGTCCCACCCTGGTGTCGCTGCCGAGACCATTTTCAATGTCCGTGGCACAGAGAAAAACAAAACCGGCGTGGGCCTGAATGTGGAGCAAGCGCTGCCATGGAATTGGGGTTACTTCCTTCGCGTGATGGCCACCGATGGCAAAACCGAGACTTATGCCTTCACCGAAGTCGACAAATCCCTCTCCACGGGCTTGGTGAACTCAGGCAGCGCATGGGGACGTGCCCAAGACCACATCGGTGTGTCGCTCATGATCAATGGGCTTTCTGCTGAGCGCAAAGCTTACTTGAATGCCGGGGGAATTTCTTTTTTCATCGGCGACGGGGCGCTCAAATACCAGACAGAAAACATCCTGGAAGGTTTTTACAACTGGGGAATTTCCAAAACACTGGGCTTCACCTTGGATTACCAACACATCCAAAACCCGGCTTACAACGCGGCTCGCGGCCCCATCGATGTCTTGGCATTTCGCTGGCACACCGAACTTTGATTGTTCTGAGAGTCAGCAAAATTTAGTCAAATAAATTGAATTGATCGCGGGCAGTCGGCCCGTCTTGGGGGGGAGGCCTCGGGGGCGAATCACTGGCCTGTCCAGCTCCCTCTTGGCTGGGCCCAGTCGCTTCGGTGGCGAGTTGACTCAGGGCGCTGGCGCGCACGCCCAGGAGTCGCAATTTGTGATCAAAGTTCACCCGCTTTAAGGCCAAGGAGGCGGCACGGCGGATGGCTTTGGCGTCTTGCAAGGGCTCTTGCACGGTGAGGTCACGGGTGAGCGTCTTGAAATTGTCAAACTTCACTTTCACACCAATGGTTTTGGTGGCCAAGGATTGCTTGATGAGCGCCCCGCTTAACTGCTCACACAAGCGAGTCAAGATCTCGCCCAACTCCGCCTTGTCCTGCACCACATGCAAGTCTTTGGAGAACGTGGTTTCTTTGCTGATGGAGACGGGCTCGCTGTGCGGCTCAATGGGCGAATCGTCGATGCCTCGGGCACTTCGGTAGAGCCACTCACCGTATTTTTTACCAAATTCGCCCATCAGCCGGTCCAGCGGCTCACGCGCCAAGTCCCCCAAGGTTTGAATCCCCAACAGGTTCAGGCGTTCACTCGCCTTGGGGCCAATGCCATTGAGTTTTTGACAAGGCAGTGGCGCGAGCACCTCTCGCACTTGCTCCTCGCTCACGATCGAGATGCCGTTGGGTTTGTTGAATTCACTGGCCAATTTGGCCAGCAATTTGTTCGGCGCCACGCCAATGGAGCACGTCAACCCGGTGGCTTGGAAAATGGTTTTTTGAATCAGACGCGCGATCACTCGGCCACCCTCGCGTTGACCGCCTGGAACGTCGGTCAAATCGAGGTAAATCTCATCGACCCCGCGGTTTTCCATGAGGGGACAAATCTCTTGGGCGATGGCTTTGAAGCGCGTTGAGTAGTGACGGTATTGCTCAAAGTCCATGGGCAACACAATGGCTTGTGGACACAATTGCGCGGCTTTCATCATGCCCATGGCCGAGCCCACCCCAAATGCCCTGGCGGCATAGGTGGCGGTGGTGATGACACCGCGCCCTTTGTAGCTCGAGAGCCTGGGGAAGTCCTCGACGGGGGTGCTCGCGTCCCAAGGGCTGGTGCTGATGCGCTGGGGGGGTAAAGGCTCGCCTTCGATAGACTCGCTCTCTTCAAGTGGGCGCTCGACGGGCTCGAATTCATCGGCGAATGCTGTGCTCCATTCACTGGCCAACTCCAGGCTCCATATCGCGTGTGGATCGAGCTGATTTTCAAGATGTGTTTCATGGTGATGAGCTTGGAGCCCTCCCATAAGAGCCCCGGTGAGCCGCTGATCGCCCTCTGGTTTGCGATCGACTGTGCTGGCTTGGCGCATTGAGGGGTCGCTCAAAGCGCTCAGCTCAGTGGGGGGGGCTTGCAAGTCTTGCGTGTTGGGTTTGACGCGCGAGCCACCGATCACCACCGGCAAGCCCTTGAGTTGTGGGTATCGCAGCAACTCCACAGAAGCGAAAAAGGCATCCATGTCCAAGTGCGCAATGCGGCGAACTTTGGTGGCCATGGTGAGGCCCGCGCTTGAAGGCGAGCTCGTCACGGGACTCTTAGACGTCTCAAGACCAAGTGCTGGCGCGAGTGGGCTGGGTGCTGGGTGCTCGCTTTGAGACGCTGGCGGCGTCGTCGGTTGGGCAAGCGTGAGATCTGGAAAGCCAAACACCACATCCAAGCTGGCTGTCACCATGCCGTCGGGTTGGGGACTGATTTCTTCACTCATGGGGGTCGACGGCTTTAAAGATCCCGCTTCTCAAGGTGGGGCCTAGCGCTGGTGTCTACTTGCATGTCGGCGTGGATAAATCCAGTGAATTCAAATCCACGGCGAGAAGCTGCCCGGCAAGATCACCGATTGATCGATAGCGCTGACGCTGGTGCGACCACAAAACGCCATGCTCAAATCGAGTTCATTGTGGATGATCTCGAGTGCTTTGGTGACCCCTTGCTCGCCCATGGCGCCCAGGCCGTAGAGCATGGAGCGCCCAATGTAGGTGCCCTTGGCGCCCAAGGCCAGTGCTTTGAGCACATCTTGGCCTGAACGAATGCCGCCGTCCATGTGTACCTCAATCTCTCCCCCCACGGCTTGGACAATTTTGGGCAAGGCGCGAATGCTGGACTCCGCCCCATCGAGTTGGCGTCCGCCGTGATTGGAGACAATGAGCGCGTTGGCGCCGCTCTCTACGGCGTGCCGAGCATCCTCGGCGTCCAGTATGCCTTTCAAAATCAAAGGGCCACCCCAGCGCTCTTTGACCCACTGCACATCGTCCCAATTGAGGGCGGGATCAAATTGCTGCGCCGTCCAAGAGGCCAAGGAGCCCATGTCCGACACCCCCTTGACGTGTCCCACAATGTTGCCAAATTGACGCCGGTGGGTCCCGAGCATGCCAAGACACCATCGGGGCTTGGTCATGAGATTCAAGAGATTGGTCAACGTGAGCTTAGGCGGGGCGCTCAAACCATTTTTAATGTCTTTGTGGCGTTGACCTAAGATTTGCAAGTCCAAGGTGAGCACCAAGGCCGAGCAGCGTGCGGCTTTGGCGCGTTCTATCAAATCGGCAATGAAGGCGCGGTCTTTCATCATGTAGAGTTGAAACCAAAAGGGGTGCCCCTGGGTTTCTTGGGCCACGTCTTCGATGGAGCAAATGCTCATGGTCGAGAGGGTGAACGGGATGCCAAAACGCTTGGCGCTTTTGGCCGCCAAAATCTCCCCATTGGCGTGCTGCATGCCGGTCAACCCGGTGGGTGCAATCGCCACGGGCATGCTCACGGGCTGGCCCAGCATGTGGCTGTCGGTGGAGCGTTTGGCAATGTTGACGGCCACGCGTTGGCGAAATTGGATGGCGTTGAAGTCGCTTTCGTTGGCCCGGTAGGTGCTCTCAGTCCAAGAGCCCGAATCGGCATAGTCGTAAAACATCCGCGGCACGCGACGTTGGGCCAAGACCCGAAGGTCTTCAATGTTGGTGATCACAGGCATGCGGGTATCCTTCAAGTGGGGTGCAGGACACGGGCCCAGTGAGCCTGTGTCATGCCTAGTCAACGCTGGCGGACTTTAAAAATCTCGCGCCTTGGCCGCTTCAAGACGTGTCAAGTGCCGTTCAATTTGTTGCTGGACTTGGGCTGGGGCGGTGCCGCCCAATGTGGATCTGGCGTTGAGGGAGCCCAAAAGCCCCAAAACTTCATAGACATCGTGGCCAATGTCGGGGTGAAAACCCTGCAACTGTGCAAGCCCCATGGCGCTCAATTCGACACCGCTTTCAATGGCGGCCCTCACGGCTTTGGCCACCGTGTCGTGGGCATCTCGGAAAGGCAAGCCTTTTTTGACCAAATAATCCGCCAAATCGGTGGCGGTCGCGTAGCCTTTGGACGCCGCTTGTTCCATGGCCTGGGGTTTGACTTGGAGGGCCCCTGTGTACAGCCCGCTTTGGGGGTCTTTTTGTCCGCCGATCATTTGCGCAAAAATTCGCAAAGTTCCAGAGAGCGTGTCCACGGTGTCGAACAAGGGCTCCTTGTCCTCTTGGTTGTCTTTGTTGTAGGCCAGTGGTTGGCCCTTCATGAGGGTGAGCAGTCCCATCAAATGACCCAGCACCCGCGCGGTTTTACCGCGAGCGAGTTCGGGCACATCGGGGTTCTTTTTTTGCGGCATGATGGAGCTGCCCGTGGTGAATCGGTCGGCAATTTGGATAAAGCCGAAATTTTGACTCATCCAAAGGATGAGCTCCTCACTCAGGCGGCTGATGTGCACCATCACCAAGCTCGCTGCTGCGGTGAACTCGATGGCAAAGTCGCGGTCACTCACCGCGTCCAGGCTGTTTTGACAGACCTGGGCCCGTCCTTGGGCGTCCACCATGCCGAGCATTTGGGCCACGGCTTCGCGGTCCAAGGGGTAGCTGGTGCCAGCCAGTGCCGCCGCACCGAGTGGCAGCGTGTTGGTGCGCACCCTCACTTCCTGCATGCGCTGGGTGTCTCGGTGAAACATCTCCACATAGGCCAACAAATGGTGGGCAAAACTCACCGGTTGGGCCACTTGCAAGTGGGTGAACCCCGGCATGATGGTGTGCACGTGCTGCTGGGCCACCTGAACGAGTGCGAATTGCAAGTTCTCCAGCAGCACCACCAAGAGGTCGATCTCATCCCTGAGCCACAAACGAATATCGGTGGCGACTTGGTCGTTTCGGCTTCTGCCGGTGTGTAAGCGCTTACCTGCATCCCCAATCAACTGGGTGAGTCTGGCCTCAATATTGAGGTGCACATCTTCCAGTTCGAGTTTCCACTGAAATTGACCGGTTTCAATTTCCTGGGTGATTTGGGCCATGCCGTGCTCGATGGACTGCAAGTCCGCCTTGGACAAAATGCCTTGGGCGCACAGCATCTTGGCATGGGCCAAGGAGCCTTGGATATCGACTCGCCAGAGCCGTTGGTCAAAAAACACACTGGCGGTGTAGCGCTGAACCAGCTCGCTCATGGGTTCGCTAAAGAGCTGAGACCAGGCTTGGGACTTTTGATCGAGGGGGTTGGTAGACATATGGGTCTTATTTTATTACTCAGGCGAACGCCTTGAGGCGCGCGAGCGGATTTAATTGGCGCAGGGGCTTGCTCAATCAGGCTCGAGTTGGACTGGCGTGGCCCTTTGGAGCCGTTAAAACCATAAAACGCTTCATTGAGGGCCACTTTATTACAGAAAAAGTCCTAAAATGCACTGTGGTACTGGGGTTAACCAGAACCGGTGAAATTCGGGTTTACCAGAATTTCAACCATAAAAATAATGACAATGGGACGTAAAAAAACATGACTTCGAATTCGATTGTGATCGTGGGCGGTGGGCATTCAGGCGCGCAATTGTGCGCCTCTTTGGCCGAATTGGGCCAAGGCTCGCGCATCCATCTGGTGTGTGAGGAGCCTGTGTTGCCCTACCAGCGCCCGCCCTTGTCCAAGGCGTTTTTCAAGAAAGCCGGCGAGAGCGCCCAGTCCATCCGCGCGGCCTCGTGGTACGAGCAGCAAGGCATCCAGGTTCACTTGGGCGACCCGGTCAAAAGCGTGGATGCGGACAAGCACACCGTTCAATTGTCCTCGGGCCAGACCTTGAGCTACGCCCATCTGGTGTTGGCCACCGGCACGCGGGCTCGGCAGTTGCCCAGTTTGCCCACCAATTTGGACAATGTCCACACCTTGCGCACCGCACAAGACGCCAATCAATTGAGGGCCGCCTTGGAGTCGGTCAATCGCGTCACCTTCATTGGTGGGGGCTTCATCGGTTTGGAGCTGGCTGCCACTTTGCAGTCCTTGGGCAAGCAGGTCACGGTGCTTGAGTCGCAACCGCGTCTACTCTCGCGGGCGGTGTCGGCAGAGCTGTCTGCGCATGTGTTAGACACCCACCGAGCGGCGGGCGTGGATGTGCGCATGGAGTCTCAAATCAAAGGTTTTGAGTTCGAGTCGCATCGCGTGACTCGCATCGAACTGGCCGATGAGAACCTGGAAGTCGAGTGTGTGGTCTTGGGCATTGGGGCCGAACCCGAGGATGCCTTGGCGCGCCAGATTGGACTCACCTGCGAGCAAGGCATCGTGGTCGATGCGCACATGAAAACCTCGCATCCTCATATTTGGGCGGTGGGGGACTGCACTCGCTTTCCATGGACCTCTGACATGCCCACTTTGCGATTGGAGTCGGTCCAAAACGCCAACGACCAAGCCCGTGTGGCCGCCCAAAGCATCATGGGTCAGCCGGTGAGCTACCAACCCGTGCCTTGGTTTTGGTCTGAGCAAGGCAGCATGCGGTTGCAAATGGTCGGCTTGATGCCCCAGCTACCCCATGTGGCCCAGACTGTGCGCCGTCCTTTCACCGCCCCGTCTCAGCCAGCGAGCAGCGAGCATGCCGGTTTTTCCTTGTTCCACTACCAAGGCGAGCGCTTGGTTTGCGTGGAAACGGTCAATGCCCCGATGGAGCACATGATGGCGCGCAAAATCTTGGAGCAGGGCTTGAGTCCATCTCCCAGTGCGGTGGCCGACACCGCCACGCCACTTAAAAATTGGCTCACCTGAGGTTTGTCAGGATAGGTCGTGGCGACTGGCGTGCTAGCATGGAGGTCTATCATTTTTGAATTTTTCATGGGCCTCATGTGAAACCTTTGAACATCATCATCGCAACCCGAGAGAGTCGCTTGGCCATGTGGCAAGCGCAACACGTTCAGGCTTTATTGACACGCGGCGGTGCACACGTCACGCTCCTGGGGATGACCACCCAGGGCGACCAAATTTTGGATCGCTCCTTGAGCAAAGTCGGGGGCAAGGGCCTTTTTGTCAAAGAGCTCGAGCTCGCCCTCGAGTCGGGAGCTGCCGACATGGCAGTTCATTCGCTCAAAGATGTCCCCATGGATTTGCCGCCGGGTTTTTCGCTCGCTTGCGTGATGGAGCGCGAAGACCCCAGAGACGCCTGGGTGTCGCCCCAGTGGGCCAGTTTGGATGACCTGCCCCCAGGCTCCGTTGTCGGCACTTCAAGCCTGCGGCGCACCGTCTTGTTGCAAGCCCTTCGACCAGACTTGGTGATTGAGCCACTGCGCGGCAACTTGGACACCCGGCTTAAAAAACTCGATGCCGGTCAATACGCGGGCATTGTGCTCGCTGCGGCGGGCCTCAAAAGACTCGGACTGCAAGAGCGCATTCGCCGTGTCTTTGAGGTGAGTGAAATGCTCCCCGCGCCAGGTCAAGGCGCTTTGGGCTTGGAAGTCATGCATCACCGAGGCGATATCGTCGAGGCCTTGTCTGCCTTGTCCCACCAAAGCACTTGGCTGGCGGTCAGTGCTGAGCGCGCCGTCAGTCGAGCCATGGGCGGGAGTTGCTCCATGCCCTTGGCCGCCCATGCCACGCAGCAAGGCGAGTACCTCACCTTGCATGCGGCTTGGGGTGACTTGTCCCAGCCGGGTCGTATTTTGCGCGCGCACACCACCCAAGAGGTGGCCGACATCGAATCGGCTCAGCAAGTGGGCACCTGGGTGGCCCAGCAACTCATCGACCAAGGTGCCCAGCACCAGCCCTTGGCCTAGAGCTGGGGGGAGGCTTGGAGCCGCTCAGGGCGCATGCAGCACATGAACCGCTTCGTCCAAGGGCCTAGGCGCCTGTGTCCTGCGCTCAAGAGCGCGCCATCGCGACACCTTCTGCCTCTTGTGCCCATTCAACGCCCGGTCGCGCGGTGAATTCATCCTCCAATTCCAGCGCCAACCCGCCAGGGGATCGATGGGGTAGCAAGCCCAGGATCATTCTCACCCGACCCAGCGGCGAGCTCACCCAGTGGCTCGAGCCCATGACCCAGGCGGGCTACCCGGTTGAGCACTGGCCTATGATTGACATTGTTGCACCCGAGCAAAGCGAGACGCTCGTGCACGCGTGTGCGCAGTGGAGTCGCTGGCGTGCTGTGTTTTTTGTGAGTCCCCAAGCGGTGCTCTACTTCTTTAAGCACGCGGGCAACACGCTCGAGTTGCGACAAACGCGTTATTGGGCAACGGGAGCGGGCACGCGGCAAGCTTTGTTAAAGCACGGCATTGATCAGCACTTGATTGATACGCCCGATCTGCGCTCAGGTGTCTGGGACTCGGAGCATTTGTGGCAGGCGGTGAAAGATCAAATTCGCCCTCAAGACGCGGTCTTGATTGTTCGAGGCGGGGAGGTGAGTCGCTCGGCCACGGGTGCAAGATCCACTCACCATCTCTCCCAAGCGTTAGCGCTCAAGCAAGAGGATCCCCAAGATGATCCTCAAGAGGACAGGGTCGAAGGGGTCAACATCGGTGTCGGTCGCGAGTACTTGGCCGAGCAAATCAAGGCGCAAGGCGCACAGGTGAGTTGGGCGCTGGCCTACCTCAGGGGTGCACCCCAATGGTCGAGCGAGCAAGTGGCACGGGCGAGTCTGGCCTTGACGGATGGATCGATTTGGATTTTCACAAGCGCTCAGGCGGTCAACCACTGGCAGCGTTTGCTCGGATCGAACCCCGGACCTTGGCCGCATGCCAAAGCCTTGGCCACCCATGAAAGAATTGCCCAAGCCTTGATGGTGGCGGGAGTGGGTGTTGTTCGCCAGTCACGCCCCAGTCTGCCAGACTTGTTGAGGTCATTAGAATCGATGGCATGAACGAGCCCAAGCCCTCCTTGTCTGATCCTCACCAGACCCCCCCCCACCGGTCTGGGGCACAGCCCGTGAGTGAGGTGCAAGATGGGGCCGGTGCGCAAAGCACTGCTGGGGCAGACAAGCCACACCTGCCGGTCTTGACATGGGCCTTGGCCGCCCAAGCCGCCCAGGCCAAATGGGCTTGGCTACTGAGTGCGCTGGCCTTGCTGGCGTGTCTTTTTTTATGGCAAAAAATCAGTGGCCTGCAAGAGATTTTGGCGCGTCAAACCTTTGACGCCACGGCCATGGCCCAAGAGGCCAAGGGTTTGGCCAAAGAAGCCGCTGAGCTCTCCAGAGACGGTGCAGCGCATCTGTCGTTGATGCAAACCCAGCTCAGTGAGGTGTCTTTGCAGCGCACGCAATTGGAGTCGCTCATGCAAACACTCTCGCGCACACGCGATGAGAACACGCTCGATGAGTTGGAGTCTTCCATTCGACTCGCTCAGCAGCAAGCGCAGCTCACAGGCAGTGTGGCGCCGCTCTTGAGTGCCATGAAACTCGCCCAAGCCAAACTCGCCAAGCTGTCTGCACCGCGTTTGTCCGCTTTGGAGCGCGCCCTCACCAAAGACATTGATCGCATCAAATCCTCCGCCATGGCTGACACACCGAGTGTCTTGCTCCAGCTCGATGAGCTGGTCCGCGTGGTCGATGAATTGCCCTTGGCCAATGAAATGGGTGACAAACGCAACCCCAGTGCAACCACTGCACTGCATGCCCCGACTTCAGTGGCTCGCGTGCCGTCCCCTGCTGTCCGGCAAGCCCCTGCTGCTCAGGACGTGGGTGCTGTTGCCCAAGCGAGCAACTGGGTGCGAGCGGTGAGCCAAGGCCTCTGGTCTGAACTCTGGACGCCGCTGTGGTCGGGTCTGCAAGGCTTGGTGCGCATCAGTCAAATCGACGAGCCCCAAGCGGTGCTGCTGAGTCCGCAGCAAGGGTTTTTTGTGCGCGAAAACTTAAAGCTGCATTTGCTCAACGCCAAGTTGGAGCTGTTGGCGCGCCAGCCCCAAGCCTTGCAAGAGGATGTGAAATTGGTGCAAAAGGAATTGGCCCAGTATTTTGATCCCCATGCCCCAAGCACCCTCGGGGCGTTGGAGCAATTGCAGGTGCTCCAAAAAAACCTCAAGCAGTTGGATTTGCCTCATTTGGATGATACTTTGGCCGCTTTTGCCAGCGTCCAAATGGGGCGCTAGCATGAGAGTCGCCCTTTGGTTCATCGCCCTTTTTGCGGTGGCGGTCGCGTCCTCCTTGTTCCTCGCTGGCAATCACGGTTTGGTGAGCGTGTTCTTGGCGCCCTCGCGCGTGGACATGTCGCTCAATTTGGTGATCGTGGTGTGGGTCCTCTCGATCGTATTGGTGCATGCGGCCTTGAGGGCATTGCGCTTACTTTTTGATATCCCTGCGCAGGCCAAGCGTTGGCGCTGGCAAACCCGTGAACGCGCGCTCTTGAGTGGCGTGGTCCAGGCCCTGGCGCAGTTGCAGTCGGGGCGGTTTTTGCGAGCACAAAAATCGGCCCTTCAAACCTTGGCCTTGCACAAGGGGATGAAAGATTCGGCCCACCATTGGGGTTTGTCCACCACCATGCTCGTGCAGTTGCAGTCTTTGTTGCATTTGATCTGCGCCCAAGCCGCACACGCGCTCAACAATGCCGATGTGCGCAACGCGCAGCTGCAGTTGTTGCTCCAACAAGGTCGCATTCTTCAAGAGCAGCATGCCAATGCGGAGTCGCTCGAAGCGGGGCAATTGTTGGCGGCCAGGTGGTCCTTGGATGACCATGACCCTGGCGCCGCATTGACTTGGCTCGATCAAATGGGCCCAGGTGTGGCCAGAAGAACCATGGCTCTTCGCATGCGGCTCAAAGCCAGCCGCATTTTGGGGCAATACAACCAAGCCTTGGAGACGGCCAGGTTGTTGGCCAAACACCGGGCGTTTTCAACGCTGGCGGCGCAAAGTTTGCTCAACAGTCTGATCTCCTCGAGCTTCAAAGCTTGCCGAGAAAGCGCGCAAGTCACCCAAGTTTGGACCGCATTGGACCCGCTCGAGCGCGACACCCCCGCCGTGGTCCTCCAAGCGTGTACCCAGGCCTTGGCCCTGGGCTTGCCCGCCGATCAAGTGCTGCAGTGGCTCAAACCGACGTGGGCCAAATTGCTCAAAAACCTCAACGCCTTGAGCCGCGAGGAGCGCACGCAACTCGTGGAGCTCACTCAAGTGGCGTTGGAGTCCTTGAGTCCCAGCACAGAGTGGCTCACCTTGATTGATCAAGTGATTCAGGCGCATCCCGGCGTTGTCGAGGTGAGTTATTTGTATGGGCAGTTGTGCTTGCACCATGCCCTTTGGGGCAAGGCGCAGCAGCTGCTCGAGAGCGCTGTGGGCCGCTTGGGCAGTGTGGCGCTCAAGCGTCGAGCCTATGCCTCGTTGGCCCGATTGGCCGAGCAGCGCTCAGACGCTGGCGCAGCGCTCCACGCCTGGCGACAAGCCGCGCTCACCCAGTAAGAACGCGCCCCTGACTCAGGCTCGAGCTTGCGCTTGGGGTCTGGGCTGCTCAGAGGCTGTGCAGCCCAGACCTGGCCGAGCGTTTTAGGCTGAAAACGGCAAGTTCAATTGGCTCAAATCGCGTTTGGTCTCCACCAGCACCAAGGGGCCTTGATCCAAACTCACCGCCGGTGGACGAACGCGCACAGGGCGGATCGCCTTGGGCTCTTGGGCCATTCTCTCTTGTGTGGCTTGCACTTTGAGGGGGTCTGATTGCACCCACTCCAATTGGCTCGCTTGTGTCATCTCGACCAAGGTGGCGGTTGGCAACTCGAAGTGACCGACTTTGGGCATGCCTGTGACCGCCTTGGCCGCATCCGTCGGTGCCGCCACAAAGGCCGCAGCGCTTTCTCGCGTGTCCGCTCTTGGTGCCACGTTTTGAGTCACCAAAGGCTCGTGGGTGGCGGGGGACTCTTGGCGCAGTTCCTTGGGTTCACGGTGGTCTTGGGCGCTTGCGCGCAGGCCTGGGCGTTGAGCGTCCGAGTCATGGTCTGAGAAGTCCAGTCCGTTTTGAGCCGAACCTTGATCGTGGTGTTGGCCTGGGCCTCTCAAGTCTTCTTGAGGGGCAGCGGCATGGATCGCTGGTTGGTCACCGTCTCGAGCAGGGCGCTCGCGGCGCTCGCGCGTTTGGCGTGGTCTTCTCTCACGCGGCTCACGCTGCTCTGTGCTGGCAGCGCCTGGAGCCGACTGGGCATGGGCCTCACCGGTGAAGCCCATGGCGTTGGACGCAGTCACGGCATGGGACTCTGGATCGGTTGGCGTGGTGGGTCTGTCAGCGGCGTCAGCGCGTGGGGCGCGCTCGCTGCGCTCACCACGTTCACCACGATCGGAGCGTTCACCGCGTCTTCCCCGTTCTCTACGGGCTTCTCCGCGCTCGTTTCTCCTGGGCTCTTGCCCCTCGGCGCCTTCTTGTGCAGGTGCGCCTGAGGCGGCGGGAGTGCTGGCGCGCTCGGGCGACTCATCCCGGGGCGGGCGTGCGCCACGCTCAGGGCGTGGGCTGCGGGGAGCGGCACTGTCGCCACGGCTGTCAGTCTGACCCTCTGGGCCTTTGGACTTGCCGTCGGGTTTGTCACCACGCTCACCGCGCTCGGTGCGCTCACCCGAGCGTCTTCCGCGGCGTTGGTCACGACCGCGAGCACCCTCGCGGGGTTCACGCATGTCGCGCCCACCTTCGCGTCTGCCTTGGGTGGTTTTGGCATTCAAAGCGTCACTGGAGGCGGTTTTTTCTTCTGTGCTGGGCGTGTCTTTTTTGGCTCCAAACAAGGATTTGAACCAGCCGACAAAACCACTGCTGGCCGCTTCGGTGGCCGTTGGGTTGGGGGTGGGCGCGGTCTTGCTTGGTTTGCCCAAGGCCACTGGGGCGGGTTTGGGTTCGGCTTGAGGCGCGGGTGCGTCGGGCAAGACCCCTTTGATCACCGGGGTCTGGCGATTGGTGGGCTCTTGGGAGCGGCGGGTGACGGCGGTGGCATCTTCCACATCGTCCACCATCTTGTAGCTCACATCCATGTTGTCCAAGCGTGGATCGTCGTGCTTTAAACGCTCGAGTTTGTAGTTCGGTGTCTCCAAGGCCTTGTTGGGGACCAAGAGCACGCTGATGCGTTGTTTGATCTCAATTTTGGCGATTTCAGTGCGCTTTTCATTCAGTAAGAACGAAGCGACTTCAACCGGCACTTGGGCATGAACGGCAGCGGTGCCGTCTTTCATGGATTCTTCTTGGATGATGCGAAGAATTTGCAATGCCGAGCTCTCGGTGTCGCGCACGTGTCCAGAGCCACCACAGCGTGGGCAGGGGATAGAAGCACCCTCAGACAAAGCGGGGCGCAAGCGCTGGCGGCTCATCTCCATGAGACCAAATTTGCTGATCGTGCCAAACTGCACGCGCGCACGGTCTTGTCGCAAGGAGTCGCGCAAGCGGTTTTCCACGTCGCGGCGATTGCGAGACTCTTCCATGTCAATGAAGTCGATGACGATCAAGCCGCCCAAGTCGCGCAGGCGCATTTGGCGTGCCACCTCTTCGGCGGCTTCTAAATTGGTTCGCGTGGCGGTCTCTTCAATGTCACCACCACGGATGGAGCGTGCCGAGTTGACGTCGACCGAGACCAAAGCTTCGGTGTGGTCAATCACAATCGCGCCGCCACTGGGCAGGTTCACCGTGCGGGCATAGGCCGATTCGATCTGGTGCTCGATTTGGAAGCGACTGAATAAGGGTGCATCGTCGCGGTAGCGTTTGACCCGAGCGGCATGCTCAGGCATGACGTGGGACATGAATTGATGGGCTTGGTCAAAGATGTCATCGGTGTCGATCAAAATGTCGCCAATGTCATTGTTGAAGTAGTCGCGAATGGCACGAATCACCAAACTGGACTCTTGATAGATCAGGTAAGCACCCTTGCCCGACTTGGCGGCGCCATCAATGGCGGTCCACAATTTCAAGAGGTAGTTCAAGTCCCATTGGAGTTCGGGCGCCGAGCGTCCAATACCAGCGGTTCTGGCAATGATGGACATGCCGCCTGGGTATTCCAGTTGGTCCATGGCCTCTTTGAGCTCAGCGCGGTCGTCACCTTCGATGCGGCGACTCACGCCTCCACCTCTGGGGTTGTTGGGCATGAGCACGACGTAGCGGCCAGCCAGTGAGATGAAAGTCGTGAGGGCCGCGCCCTTGTTGCCACGCTCTTCTTTCTCGACTTGGATGATGAGCTCTTGGCCTTCTCGGATCACATCTTGGATGCGAGCTTGAGAAGGCGAGACGTTGCTGCTGAAAAACTGTTTGGAGATTTCTTTGAAGGGCAAAAAGCCGTGGCGCTCTTCGCCGTAGTCGACAAAGCAAGCCTCTAGAGAAGGCTCCACGCGAGTGACCACCGCTTTGTAGATGTTGCCTTTGCGTTGTTCACGACCTTCGATTTCGATTTCGTAGTCGAGCAGTTTTTGTCCGTCGACAATGGCCAAGCGTCTTTCCTCAGACTGGGTGGCGTTGATGAGCATCCTTTTCATTGATGCGTTCCTTTACATGATTCAATACATCACAGGTCCATGACGGACCAACGATGCCAGAAACAATGCCAAGAATGAGGGGAACTGCCGCGAGGACTTGTGTCTGATTCGCCCCTTTCAGGGGCGACAACAAGGTGTGGGCACGTGGAGTGGAGCAAGAAAGCTCAGGGGCAACAAGGCTAGAGAAACACTTGTCAAACGCTGCATCAAGCGGGTTTGGATTGGGCGCATACACCCAGCGCTTGTCTTTGGGAAAAACCCAAACAAGTCAAGGGAGTGCAGCAACATGATCCAGACCAACTTAAAATTCATTTCTTACTTTTAATCCGTTTGACGCGTCGGCATGGCTCTCACGCGTCAAACTTTTGGTGTATTCCGTATCAAAATTCTATGGACATCGGCTCGACCGCTGGGGGTGGGCACCACTTGCGCTTCAATGGAGGCTAAGTCTGTGCATCAAAACCCATCGGGGCATCGACCTCGCAGTGAACGCTTAGGCGTGGTCTAATTGGTAAATTAAATCAAGCACTTGGAAGCATTCGCTGGTGAAAGACATTATACGACCCTCTGGCCTCAATAATCCAGAAAAAGCAAGAATCATTGAAGTCGATGCCGATTCCAGTGCCCAGCGGCTTGACAATTTTTTGATGCGCGAGCTCAAAGGCGTGCCCAAAACCCATGTTTATCGCATCATTCGCTCCGGCGAGGTGCGCATCAACAAAGGGCGTGCGAGTGCCCAGACTCGGCTCGAAGTGGGGGATTTGGTGCGAATACCCCCCCTGCGCACGTCTCAAGAGGCCGACCACAAGAGCGCGGATGCACAAAGCGGGGCCATCCCGGCGCGTGAATTTCCAGTGTTGCTCGAGGACGAGGGCTTCATGGCCATCGACAAACCCGCCGGTGTGGCGGTGCACGGGGGCAGTGGGGTGAGTTTTGGCGTGATCGAGCAGCTGCGCTTGGCGCGCCCGAGCATCAACGCCTTGGAGCTGGTCCACCGCATCGATCGCGAAACCTCGGGAATTTTGTTGGTGTCGAAAAAAAGAAGTGCCTTGCTGCACTTGCAAAACCAATTCCGTGAACGGGAAACGGGCAAAACTTACTTGGCCTTGGTGGTGGGCCAGTGGCCCTCCAACCGCAAAGTCATTGATTTGCCACTGGAGCGTTATTTGCTCGACAACGGCGCCCAAATGGGCGAGCGCCGAGTGCGGGTGGTGAGCGCGCAAGACCCCAACGGCATGCGCGCCATCACATTGGTGAGGGTTGCCAGGTTGGTAGGCCCTTACTCACTTCTCGAAGTCACCATCAAAACTGGGCGCACCCATCAAATTCGCGTGCATTTGGCAAGCTTGGGCTACCCCATCGCAGGCGATCAAAAGTACGCCAGCGACGCGCAAAACAAAGCCACCGCAGCCGTCGGGCTCAAGCGCATGTTTTTGCACGCTTGGCGTTTGAAATTCATCCACCCCAGAACCGCCTTGCCCATTGAGCTCGAGTGCCCTTTGCCCCCCGAGTTGCAGGCCTTTGTCGAAAGCGCCCAAGCAGGCGAACACTCGCGTGTGCGTGTCCCGTCCCCTTAAGGGGTTGGGGCCCTGGCCTTGGGTGTTGTTGTCTTTGTTTTTTTGTGCTTTGTTTTTTTATAATCTCCCCCATGAGCAAACCCCTTCGAGCGATCCAGTCCAAGCGGCGCTATGACCTGATCGCGTTCGACTGGGATGGCACGTTGTTTGACTCCACCCAGCACATTGCCCGCAGCATTCAACAAGCGGTGAAAGACGTTGGCGGCGCCATGCCCGATGAAGCGGCGGCGGCCTTTGTGATCGGTTTGCCCGTTCACGCCGCCCTTGCTCGAGTGGCCCCCGACGTCAAGCCCGAGCAGTACGAGGCCTTGGAGATGAGGTTTCGTCACCACTTTCACGCCCTGGCCCATGAGCTCACTTTGTTCCCCGGTGTCGTTGAGATGCTCACGCAACTGCGCGAGGCTCACCACGGCTTGGCGATCGCCACGGGTCAAAGTCGCGCAGGCCTGAACCGGTTGCTCGCGGGCAGCCCATTGAGTGCCCTCTTTGATGCCACCCGCACGGCCGACGAGACCCGCGGCAAACCCGACCCCCAAATGCTCAAAGAGCTCATGGCCCATTGCGGGGTGAGTGCTGAAAGAACCTTGATGGTGGGTGACACTTGCCATGACCTAGAGATGGCCAAGCGCGCGGGTTGCGACAGCTTGGCCGTGACCTATGGCGCGCAAAAGGCCGCGGATTTAACCCCGTTTGGGCCCTTGGCGCTGGTGCAAAGTGTGGATGAGATGGTGCAATGGTTCCACACACACGGCTAACGCTTGCCCTCGCACTGCCGCAAGACGTGGACAGCCAGCGTGGGGAGCGTCTTTGATGGACGAGTTCACGTGGGTGCCCTTGTGCCAGGGCGCGGCGTTGCAAGAGGCGGGCGTGGCGGTGGATTTTGATGTGATCTACAAGGGCCAAACGGTTCGAGCATTTGCCATCCGTTTTGAAGGCGAGGTTCACGCCTATGTGAACCGCTGTGCTCATATTCCCATGGAGATGGATGCCCGGGAAAATCATTTCTTCGATCCGACACGCCAGTGGCTCATGTGTGCCACGCATGGTGCGTTGTATGAGCCTTCAACGGGTCGCTGCGCGAGTGGGCCGTGCCGAGGAGGGCTGATCAAAATTGCGATCCATGAAGACGAGCGCCAGGTTTTTTGGCAGACCGCTTACAATTTGATACCAGTGGCCTGATTCATGACTGAATGGGGCCCCAAGAGCCCAACCTGGCGCCCACCCTGGCGCCCACCCTGGCGCCCACCCCGGCGCGCATGCGTGTTGTGCAGGGGTTGAACGGGTGAGCCGCGTCTCGGGGGGTGTAAAACCCCTCAGTCACTCGGGCACTCGGGTGACAGAGTGCTTGGGTGCTTGGGGGCGAGGCGCATTGAGCCCTGTCTTTTATTTTTGCCGCGATGGCCTTTTTAACGAATTGTTGCTTTACTCATGACTTCAGAATCCACCCCTCCCCACGACGCCGCCGCCCCTGAGCCGATCGCGCGCGACAGCGCGCAGGCGCAGCCCACGAGCTCGCACGCGTCTTCAGATGTGCCTTATTGGGAGCGTGAGACGCTGCAGCGCTTGGTCATGGCCAGCTTGGAAGAGCAAAAACTACAACGCCGCTGGCGGGTATTTTTTCGTTTTGCTTGGCTCTTGTTGTTCGTGGCGGTGCTGCTGTTGAGCTTTAACAAGGGGGGTGTTTCGTCTAGCGTGAGCAGTCCCCACACGGCGGTGGTGCAGATCAAAGGTGAGATTGCCTCCGATAGCGAGACCAGCGCTGACAGTGTGATCGAGGCGTTGCGCTCGGCGTTTGAAGAAGACAGCGCCAAAGCGGTGGTGCTCTTGATCAACTCCCCCGGGGGCTCGCCCGTGCAAGCGGGCATCATCAATGATGAAGTCAGGCGCTTGAGGTCCTTGCACAACAAGCCTGTGTATGCCGTGATTGAGGAGATGGGGGCTTCAGCCGCCTACTACATCGCCGTCTCCGCCGACAGTATTTATGTCGACAAAGCCAGCATTGTGGGCAGCATAGGCGTGTTGATGGATGGCTTTGGCTTTAATGGGCTGATGGACAAACTGGGCATTGAGCGCCGGCTTCTCACGGCCGGTGAGAACAAAGGTTTTTTGGATCCCTTCACTGCCGAGAGCAAATCTCAAAAAGCCTTTGCCTTGGCCATGCTCGAGCAAATTCACCAACAATTCATTGCCGTGGTGCGCCAAGGACGCGGCAAGCGACTGCACGAGACGCCTGAGATTTTTTCGGGTTTATTTTGGAGTGGCGAAGAGGCCATCAAATTGGGCTTGGCCGATGAGCTTGGAAGTTTGGATTACGTCGCGCGTGAAGTGGTCAAGGCCGAGGATGTGGTGGACTACACCCACCGCGACAACGTGGCCGAGAGATTGGCCAAACGTTTTGGGGCCGAAGTGGGCGCCAGCGCCATGAAGACCTTGCTCGCCCAGCACCTGAGCTTGAAGTGAGCGCGCCCGTCGCAGGCTTTGCGCTTCAAATACCCAGCAAGAAGATGCAGGGGTCTTTGAGCTTGGGCTTTATCGAGCGCGCTCGCCAGACCTCCACCAAATGCGACTCGATGAGCTCGCTCTCCAGGCCCAAGCCGCAGGCCACGGCCAAGCGTGTTTGTGCCGAGAGGGTTTGCAGCAAGGACTCGAGCATGCTGTCGTTGCGGTAGGGCGTTTCAATGAAGATTTGGGTCTGCAAAGACTTGCGCACCCATTGATCCAAGTAACGCACGCGCTCGAGCCGGGCTTCCTGGGCCTGGGGCAAGTAGCCCACAAAGCTGAAATTTTGGCCATTCATCCCGCTGCCCGAGAGGGCCAGCATCAAAGAGTTGGGGCCCACCAAAGAGCGCACGGGAATGCCCAGCGCATGCGCGGCCCGCACCAGCGAGCTGCCCGGGTCGGCAATGGCGGGCATGCCCGCCTCGCAAGCGAGCCCCAAATCCTGTCCTTGCAAGACCACTTGCAGCAATTCCTTGCCATTGAACGCCCCTTGGTGATCGCCTTTTTTATGGGCCTCACGAGGCAACTCCACCATCACTTGGGACTGCAAGGCGGTCTTGAGGGGACTCAGTGCGTTGATGCGTTTTAAAAAGGCCCGATGCGACTTGGCGTTTTCGCACACCCAGTGGCTCAAGGTGGCGGCCATGTCGATGGTTTTTTGCGGCAAGCAGTCGGTGAGGGGCGTTTGGTGGGTACAGCCAAAATCCAAGGGCGTGGGGACAAGGTACAAGGTGCCAGTGTGCATGGGGGGTGGTTTTCCTGGTGAGGTGGATTTAAGCCGCAGTGGGCTGGGCCATGGTGAGCACATTCAAGCCCGCGCGGCGCAGCATCTCAAGCGTGCGGATGAGGGGCAAGCCAATGAGGGCGGTCGGGTCGTCACTCTCGATGGTCTCGAGCAGCGCCACCCCGAGGGATTCGCATTTGGAGGCACCCGCGCAGTCATAGGGCTGGTCTTTGAGCAAGTAGGCCTCAATTTCTTCATCGCTGAGTGCACGAAATTTGACGCGCACATCGGCCACTTGAACCTCCTCAAAACCAGACTCTTGGCAGCGCACGCACACCGCGGTATGAAAGCGCACGGCTTGCCCGCTCATGCGTTGCAATTGTGCAGTGGCCACGGCGTGCGCAAGCGGCTTGCCCAAGGCCTCGCCTTGGAGTTCGGCCACTTGGTCGCTGCCAATCACCCAGGCCTGGGGGTGCTGGCGGCTCACCGCTTGGGCCTTGGCCCGGGCCAAGCGCTTGGCGAGCTCGCGCGGATCCTCCTGGGGCTGTGGGGTTTCGTCCACGAGGGGTGCGACACACTCAAAGGGCCACTGGAGTCGCTGCATCAACTCTTTTCGGTAAAGCGACGTTGAGGCCAAAATCAATGCCCGTGGCGAGCTGGGGTGCTGCATGACAGACCCTTTCAAGATAAAAAAAGACCATGAACCTGGCAGGCGCTGGGGCCGTGTCGCCAGGCGTCGAGTGCGCGCGCTGTCTGGACGGCGGTCTTTCTCACGACCAAAGCCACCTACAATGTGCGTTGATGATAGCGCCTCGTCAAGCCGTCTTGGCGGGCCCTCTGAGTGAGTGCTCAGCCCAGAACTGGGTTGAGGCGCTTTCTTTCTCGCACGCTCGCTGTTTTGATGGATCGATTGTCCCGACACCCCTTTGCCACCCACCATGACCAAAGCCTTTGATCTCCAGCGTTTGAATGTGCCCCTACTGGCCCAGCAAAATGCCCACTTGCAAGGCACCTTGTCACTGGGCGAATTGGATCGCTTGGCGTTGGGGTTGGCAGCAGTGCCTTCGCTCGAGCCCACCGCCATCGATACAGCTCGGGGCTCCCCACCCGATGGGTCTGTCGTGCATTGGTCCATGGCTTTTTTTGAGTCCGAGTTGCCTGCACTCAACACCACCACCCCCATGGTGGTCTCAAGCCCCCGAGTCGCCCCCCTGGGGCAACTGCTCTCGCACGAGCATCCCACCTTGGTGCTGGGCGCCAAAGCCCGGGTGAGTTTGGTGTGTCAGCGTTGCTTGGCCCCCTTTGAGGAGGCTTTGGAGGTGCAACGGCGGTTTTATTGGGTGGCCAATGAAGATACTGCCTTGGCGCTGGATGAGGCGCTGGAGGACGACTTGCTGGTCTCGAGTACGGCTTTCGATGGCCAAGCCTTGGTGGAAGATGAGTTGATCTTGGCCTTGCCCTTGGTGCCCATGCACGAGAGCTGTCCTGTTGCTTTGTCCCCACAACTGGGTTCGTCCGCGCAGGACGACTTGTTGTCTTCGCGCCCCAATCCTTTTGCTGTTTTATCGGGGCTGAAGGTCAAAAAGGGCTAAATCTTCGGTCTTTGGTCTATAATAATGGGTTCTGTGTCGAGCGCTGTCCCAAGTCAATGGGCGGTCATGCTCAGACCCCTTGGAGGCCTTGATTTGAGGTCTTTTGTCCCCAACCATCGTCTAGGAGCCTCACATGGCTGTCCAGCAAAATAAAAAATCACCTTCCAAGCGCGGTATGCACCGCTCGCACAATGCGTTGAATGTGCCCGGCATTGCTGTGGAGCCCACCACGGGCGAGACACATTTGCACCACATCAGCCCCAGTGGCTTTTACCGTGGTCGCAAGGTGCTCAAAACCAAAACTGAAGTTTAATTTTTGTCCATCTCTCAAGAAGGCCCGTTGCACTGCGCGATGCTCGGCCCTTCCGACAGACCCCGTGGAAATAGCCTTGCCCGCGCCTTTTGATTCAATCCTATGTTGACAATCTCTGTTGACTTCATGGGAGGGGATCATGCCCCCGAAGTTCGACTTCTTGCTTGTCGGCGTTTTTTGGACAAGCATGCGGACAGTGAACTTTTATTGATCGGCCAAGAAGGTGCGCTTCAAGGCTGGTCTCACCCGCGCGCGCGCCTCGTGCCTGCCAGCGAAGTGATTGAGATGGATGACACCCTTGAGGTGGCGCTCAGGCGCAAGAAAAATTCATCCATGCGCATTTGCATCGAGCAAGTGAAATCAGGACAAGCCCAGGTGGCCGTCTCTGCGGGCAACACCGGTGCCTTGATGGCCATTTCTCGCTATGTTTTAAAAACCTTGGACGGCATCGATCGGCCCGCCATTGCTGGGCAAATGCCCAACGTCACAGGGGGTGTCACCACCATGCTGGACCTGGGGGCCAATGTCGATTGCACGCCAGAGCATTTGCTGCAGTTTGCGGTGATGGGCTCGGCCTTGGTGTCGGTGCTGCAAAACAAGCCCAACCCGAGCGTGGGCTTGCTCAACATTGGCGAGGAGGTCATCAAAGGCAACGAGATGATCAAAAAAACCGCAGAGTTGCTGCGTGCCGCGTCTCAAGCGGGCGATTTGAATTTTGTCGGCAACGTCGAAGGCAATGATATTTTTAAAGGCAACACCGACATTGTGGTGTGCGATGGTTTCGTGGGCAATGTGGCCCTCAAGACCTGTGAAGGCTTGGCCGCCATGGTCAGCAGCTTGTTGAAAGAAGGCTTTGAAAAAAACATCTTCACTCGTTTGGCTTACCTGGTGAGCGCGCCCGTGCTCTGGGGCTTCAAGCGGCGGGTGGACCATCGCCGGCACAATGGTGCGGCGCTCTTGGGGCTGCAAGGCTTGGTGTTCAAGAGCCATGGCTCGGCCGATGCCTTGGCGTTTGAGACGGCCTTGAACCGCGCCTATGAAGCGGCTGAGAACGGCTTACTCGCCCGGGTTCATGAGCGCATTGCGCATGCATTGCCACTCTTGAAGTCGGTCTCCGAGACCGATTTGAGTGGCGGCTCATCGGCGCCTGAGGCCTTGGGGTCTCACGGCATGGGGGCGGCATGACGCAATACGCCAAGATTGTGGGCACGGGAAGTTTTTTACCCGCCCAGCGCGTCACCAATGAAGACTTGGTGAGCCAATTGGCTTTGGGTGGGGTGGAGAGCTCGAGCGAGTGGATCGTCGAGCGCACGGGCATTCATGCGCGCCATTTTGCCCAGGCGCATGAGTTCAGCAGCGACTTGGCCTACCACGCGAGCGTGCAAGCCCTGGAGGCCGCAGGCCTGGGTCCTCAAGATATTGACCTCATCATTGTGGCCACGTCCACGCCAGATATGGTGTTTCCGTCAACGGCTTGCATCTTGCAGCACAAGTTGTCCCAGCTCCACGAAGCCGCCGCGGGCATTGCGGGGGCACCGGCTTTTGATGTGCAAGCCGTTTGCAGTGGATTCGTTTATGCATTGACCGTGGCCGATGCCATGATCCGCGCGGGCAACGCCCGGCGAGCCTTGGTGGTGGGCGCGGAGGTGTTTTCTAGGCTGCTTGACTTCAAGGACCGCACAACGTGTGTGCTCTTTGGCGATGGTGCTGGCGCGGTGGTGTTGCAAGCGAGCGAGACACCGGGGATTTTGGCGAGCGATTTGCATGCCGATGGCCAGCATGTGGGCATCTTGTGTGTGCCCGGCCATGTCAATGCGGGTGCCGTTTCGGGTCACCCACTGCTGCAAATGGATGGCCAAGCGGTGTTCAAGTTGGCGGTGGGTTTGCTGCGCGGTGCCGCCACGAGCGCGCTGGCCAAGGCGCAGATGGTCGAGTCCGACATCGATTGGTTGATCCCTCACCAAGCCAACATCCGCATCATTCAGTCCACCGCTAAGAAATTAAAGCTCCCCATGGAGCGGGTCATCCTCACGGTCCAAGACCATGGCAACACCTCGGCCGCGTCGATTCCGCTCGCGCTCGATGTGGCGGTGAGAAGTGGGCAAGTGAAGGCCGGACAGCATTTGCTGCTCGAAGGCGTGGGCGGGGGCTTTACCTGGGGCGCGGTGGTGCTTCGGTTTTGAGTGGGTCCCCATTAGGCGCAAACAATTTGCTGGAGTTGCAATCATGACCAAACCTTTTGCATTTGTCTTTCCTGGGCAAGGCTCGCAATCTGTGGGCATGCTCGACTCGTGGTCAGCCCATCCTGAGGTCCAACGCTCACTCGACGAGGCCCAACGTGCCTTGGGTGAGGACTTGGGCGCGTTGATGCGAGAAGGGCCCAAGGAAGCCTTGGCGCTCACCACCAATACCCAGCCTCTGATGCTCTTGGCCGATGTGGCCATCTACCGTGTCTGGCTTCAAGAGACTGGCCTGACCCCCGCCGTGGTGGCCGGGCACTCCTTGGGCGAGTACGCGGCATTGGTGGCCAGCGGGGTGCTGAGCTTGACCCAGGCCCTGCCCTTGGTGCGCTTTCGCGCCCAAGCCATGCAAGAAGCGGTGGCCGTGGGGGTGGGGGCCATGGCGGCGATTTTGGGTTTGCCCAGTGCGCAAGTGAAAGACGCCTGCGATGCCTTGAGTGCCGGGTTTGTCTCGAGCGGCTCGAGCGACATCGTGCAAGCGGTCAACTTCAATGACCCTGGTCAAACCGTCATCGCCGGCACGCTCGCTGGGGTGGACCAAGCCTGCGAGGCCTTGAAGGCCTTGGGGGCCAAGCGAGCCTTGAAGTTGCCCGTGTCGGCCCCTTTTCATTGCAGCTTGATGAAGCCCGCGGCCGTTCGATTGAAAGCCATGCTGGACAACACGCCGTTTCTTGCCCCGCAAGTGCCCGTGCTCAACAATGTCGATGTGGCCTGCCCGAGCACATCCGAGGCGATCAAAGAGGCTTTGTTTCGCCAAGCGTTTCACCCTGTGCGTTGGGTTGAATCGGTGCAGGCGATGCAGTCCATGGGTATCCAGGCCGTGGTGGAGTGCGGACCCGGTCAGGTGCTCAGTGGTTTTACCAAACGCATTGCACCCGATCTGGAGAGCTGCTCGCTCAAAGAGTGGGACCATCTCCAAGGCGTGTTGCAGGCCTTGCAAACCGCTCCTTCCACTTCCTCCACTCCCTTTGCCGAGGATCCCCACAGTTGATCACGATCCGCTGAGCTGGATCGCCCCCCCAAACAAACCCCACCATTCACCCAGGACAGAGCATGAGCGACACACACAGCACCCCCACCGTGGCCTTGGTCACCGGCGCCTCTCGCGGGATTGGGCAAGCCATTGCCACGCAATTGGCCCAGTCGGGCATGGTGGTCATTGGCACGGCCACGACAGAAGCTGGGGCGCTTCGCATCAGTCATGATTTGAAGCCCTACGCCCACTGCAAAGGCGTGGTGCTCGATGTCAATGACCGCCAGGGTTGCGAGGCGTTGGTGGCCGCGGTGCTGGCCGAATTCTCCGCTTTGCACGTCTTGGTCAACAATGCGGGCATCACCAAGGACATGTTGGCCATGCGGCTCAAAGATGAGGACTGGGACGAGGTGATTCAAACCAATTTGAGTTCGGTGTTTCGACTCTCGCGGGCGGTGATTCGCCCAATGATGAAGCAGCGCTTGGGGCGCATCATCAACATCACGAGTGTGGTGGGGGCGAGCGGCAACCCGGGTCAGTCTAATTATGCGGCGGCCAAAGCTGGGGTGGCCGGCATGACCCGAGCGTTGGCGCGCGAGCTGGGGTCCCGAGGCATCACCGTCAATTGTGTGGCGCCGGGCTTCATCCAAACCGACATGACCGCCAGTTTGACGCCGGCCCAGCAAGACGCCTTGCTGGCCCAAATTCCCCTGGGCCATTTGGGCTCGGTGAGCGATGTGGCCCATGCCGTTGCCTTTTTGGCCAGCCCCCAAGCCGCCTACATCACGGGCCAAGAGTTGCACGTCAATGGCGGTATGTTGATGTTGTAATTTTTTTACAATGTGAAAATTTTCGCCCCATCAGCGCGAGTAAAATTGCTGATTCCATTACAACCCTCTGAGTAAAAAATGAGTGATATTGAAGTTCGTGTGAAGAAAATTATTGCCGAGCAACTTGGCGTCGAAGAGTCTCAAGTGAGCCACGAAAAAGCATTCGTCGCCGACTTGGGTGCTGACTCTTTGGATACGGTGGAGTTGGTGATGGCCTTGGAAGATGAGTTTGCCATTGAAATTCCTGACGAAGATGCTGAAAAAATCACGACGGTGCAAAACGCCATCGATTACGCCTTGACCCACCAAAAGGGTTGATGGAAATACCGCTGAAAGAGCAAGAAGCGTTGGTAGAGAAAGTTAAAACCGCATGACCCGACGTCGCGTTGTCGTGACTGGGCTTGGATGCGTCAGTCCCGTGGGGAACACGTATGAAGAGTCTTGGTCCAATCTATTGGCTGGGCGCAGTGGCATTGATCTGATCAAGAAGTTCGATGCCACTGGCTTTGCTTGCCATTTTGCCGGAGAGGTCAAGGGACTGGACTTGGAGCCCTACATCAGCGCCAAAGAAGCGCGTGGGATGGACGAGTTCATTCATTTTGGCATTGTGGCGGCTTTGCAAGCGGTCGCTGACTCAGGTCTGCCCACGCTCGATCGGTTGAGCCCTGAACAGGCCGACCGCATTGGTTGCCTCATGGGCTCAGGGATCGGTGGTTTGCCCCTGATCGAGTCCATGCACACCGAGTTGACCGCCCGCGGCCCGCGCAGAATTTCACCCTTTTTTGTGCCCGCATCGATCATCAACATGATCTCCGGTCACGTCTCCATTCGAATGGGCTTTAAAGGCCCCAACTTGGCCATGGCCACGGCTTGCACCACGGGCCTGCACAGCATTGGGATGGCCGGTCGACTCATCGAATATGGCGACGCCGATGTGATGGTGGCCGGTGGCGCCGAGGCCACCCTATCACCCCTTGGCTTGGGTGGCTTTGCCGCCATGCGAGCTTTGTCCACCCGCAACGACCACCCCCAAGAGGCCTCTCGCCCTTGGGACCGAGAGCGCGATGGTTTTGTGTTGGGTGAAGGCGCCGGTGCGGTGGTCTTGGAAGAATATGAATACGCCAAAAAGCGTGGGGCTCGAATTTACGCCGAGCTCATTGGTTTTGGGATGAGTGGCGATGCGGGTCACATGACGGCGCCCAACATGGATGGCCCCAAGCGCGCCATGGCGCATGCGCTCAACAACGCCGGCATCAATGCCGACCAAGTCCATTACTTGAACGCCCATGGGACATCAACGCCCTTGGGTGACGTCAATGAAACACAAGCGATCAAGGCCGCTTTTGGCGATCACGCCCACAAGTTGGTGGTCAACTCCACCAAGTCCATGACCGGGCACTTGCTCGGTGGTGCCGGTGGCATTGAAAGCGTCTTCACGGTGCTGGCTTTGCACCATCAAAAAAGCCCACCCACCATCAATTTGATGAATCCTGACCCCGAGTGTGATTTGGATTACTGCGCCAACACCGCTCGCGACATGCCCATCGAGTTCGCGATGAAAAACAATTTTGGTTTCGGTGGCACCAATGGCACCTTGATTTTTAAGCGCTTTGTTTGACCCGAGCGTTTTGCGAGTTGGTGCTCACACACCCGCTCGCTTCAATGGGCGTAGTTCAGGACCCATCGCCCCACATGTTCATGGCCCCAACAGCGCGCCGTGTCTTGTGCAAAAATAGTCAATCCATGCCTTTGAGACTTCGTGAGCCAGCTGCACCCTAGGGGGGGCAGCAGTTTTGAAGCCTGGGCTCGCGCGCTTGGGACGGGTCAAGCTCAAGTAAAGCCCCCTTGCAAATCAGAACTCTTCCCCCACCTATGCCCCACAGCTTGAGCGGCTTGGAGCCCGGGCTCGAGATGTGCCCCGTGATGATCTGATCGCCCTATTTTTTTCGGAGTTTATCCATGCACAGTGTCCTCCAGTTCAATTCCTTGAGCATTCCCAAGCGTTTCATGGCCCTCGCCACAGTGTGGGCGATGGTTGTGAGTCCTGGGCTGAGTTGGGCCGCGACCCCAATGGCCAGCGCGCCAGGGACCAGCGCTGCGGCAGGCGCCGCCGTGCCTGCACCTGCACCTGCCCCGGCCAATGTGCCCAGCAACATCAGTGGGGTGCGCACGCTGCCCGATTTCACCGATTTGGTCGAACTCGTGGGACCCTCGGTGGTCAATATCAAAACGTTGGAAAAAGTCAGTGTCCGCGGCAATGGGCAGGACTCGCCCGAAGACCAAGACATGCAGGAGTTGTTTCGGCGCTTTTTTGGTGTGCCGTTTCCCAATGCGCCGGGTGCGGGCCCCAATGCGCCCAGGCAACCTCGCAAGTCCCCCAATGCGCCTCCCGCCCAGCCCTCTGAGGAAGAGCTCACCAAAGGGGTGGGTTCAGGATTTATTTTGAGTGCTGACGGCTTGATCATGACCAATGCGCACGTGGTGGAGGGTGCCGATCAAGTGTTGGTGACCTTGACGGATAAGCGCGAGTTCAAGGCCAAGATCATTGGCGTGGACAAGAGAACGGACGTGGCTTTGCTCAAGGTGGAGGCGAGTGGTTTGCCAGCGGTCAAAATCGGCGATGTCTCTCGCCTCAAAGTCGGTGAGTGGGTGATGGCCATTGGTTCACCTTTCGGTCTAGAAAACACCGTGACGGCTGGCATCGTGAGCGCCAAAAAACGCGACACCGGCGACTATTTGTCCTTCATTCAAACCGATGTGGCCATCAACCCTGGCAACTCCGGTGGGCCGCTGCTCAACATGCGCGGCGAGGTGGTGGGCATCAACAGCCAGATTTACTCACGCTCGGGTGGTTTCATGGGGATTTCATTTGCCATTCCCATTGATGAGGCCATCCGGGTGTCTGATCAATTGCGCACCCTGGGGCGCGTGCAACGCGGCAAGCTTGGCATTCAAATTGAGCAAGTGAGCAAAGATCTCGCCGAGTCACTCGGCCTGGGCAAAGCCCAAGGTGCTTTGGTGCGCAGTGTGGAGACGGGCTCTCCCGCCGAGAAAGCGGGTCTCGAGCCCGGTGATGTGGTGTTGAAGTTGGATGGCAAAGTCATCGAGCGCTCGATTGATTTGCCGCGCTTGGTGGGCAGCATCAAGCCTGGGACCAAAGCACTCCTGTCGGTTTGGCGGCGAGGCGCGAACAAGGAGGTCGCCGTCACCGTCGGTGAGTTTGAGCCCGACACCCCCGTGCTCGCCAAGGCCAGCAAAGACAAGCCTGCTGCGGGCAATGCGCTCGCCAGCTTGGGTCTCACCTTGAGTGACTTGAGCGAGGAGCAAAAAAAGGAGTTCAAAGTGAGCGCTGGGGTTCGCGTCGAGCAAGCCGTTGATGCGGCTGCCCAGGCCGGTCTTCGTGAAGGCGACATCATCACGGCGCTGGCCAATACCGATGTCACCTCGGTCAAGGGCTTTGAAGCGATTTTGTCGCGCCTGGACAAGACCCGACCGACCAATATTTTGTTTCGGCGAGGCGCTTGGGCCCAATTTGCCATCATTCGCCCGACCACCAAATAAGCCGCCACGCTGCTGGGGCGCTCAGAGCCCGCGCCAGCGAGCGTGAGCACTCCCCCAAGCGGACAGGTCAATTGACCCCATACTGAAGTCGGATATGGGGTCAAATCCACTTAAAACACACAACCCCAAGAAATATTTTTTTATTTTTGAAGCCCCCCGCAGATCTCCTCTGGGTGGAGGATGATTTAAAAAGAATGGTTTTTTACTACTGTATAAGTTAGAATCCCCGCCAAGTTGCCTTTGTTTCACCCTATTTTTGCCCCCAATTTGTCACTTATGGTCCATATCAGCGAGTCTCCACAATTACTCCACAGCTCACCCACAACTTGTTCTCTGAAGTGGCTGGTCTTTTTGTGTACAAGCTGTGTATAACATCTGTGTTGCAGTCCGGCAACGAACCCTTACTGGCCCAACGGGCTCTGTGCAAGTGGGCAATTTTGCCTACAATGAAGATTCCAACTTTCGCAGTTGCCAAAAGATCGTTGGTTCAGGGCGCGTCAACACTGACGCGCCCTTTTTTATGCCTTGAGCGTTTAATTTCAATCACTTAAGTCCCTCCCTTGATGAATAACATCAGAAATTTTTCAATCATTGCGCACATCGATCATGGCAAGTCGACCTTGGCCGATCGCTTGATTCAGCGTTGTGGTGGCTTGCAAGCGCGCGAGATGCAAGCGCAAGTGCTCGACTCCATGGACATTGAAAAAGAGCGTGGGATAACCATCAAAGCGCAGACCGCTTGCTTGTATTACAAAGCACTCGATGGCATCGTTTACAACCTCAATTTGATCGATACACCCGGCCATGTGGACTTCTCGTACGAGGTCTCGCGCTCGTTGTCGGCTTGTGAGGGCGCGCTCTTGGTGGTCGATGCGAGCCAAGGTGTGGAAGCACAAACCGTGGCCAACTGTTACACCGCACTCGACTTGGGGGTTGAGGTGTTGCCCGTTCTCAATAAGATGGACTTGCCCCAGGCCGATCCTGACAACGCCATTGCTGAAATTGAAGACGTGATTGGCATTGACGCCTCGAGCGCCATCCCCTGTTCGGCCAAGACGGGCATGGGGATCGATGAAATTTTGGAAGCCATCGTCGCGCACGTGCCCCAACCCAAGGGTGACCCCGAGGCGGCGCTTCGCGCCATGATCATTGACAGCTGGTTTGACAACTATGTGGGTGTCGTGATGCTCGTGCGCGTGGTCGACGGCTTCATTGCCCGCGGTGAGCGCATTCAAATGATGGCCACCCAAGCGAGCTACTTGGCCGACAATTTGGGTGTGTTTACGCCCACCAATGTGCCTCGCGACAGCCTCAAAGCCGGTGAGGTGGGCTACATCATTGCCGGCATCAAGGAGCTCCAAGTGGCCAAGGTGGGGGACACCATCACCAAAATCAAAACGGGCAGTGGTGGCCATTTGGCCACGGCCACCCAGGCCTTGCCGGGCTTTAAAGAAATACAGCCTCAGGTGTTTGCCGGTCTTTACCCCACCGAGGCCAACCAGTACGACTCCCTCAGGGACAGTTTGGAGAAGTTAAAACTCAACGATTCGTCCTTGCACTACGAGCCCGAAGTCTCCCAGGCCTTGGGCTTTGGATTTCGCTGTGGCTTTTTGGGGCTGCTGCACATGGAAATCGTGCAAGAGCGCCTCGAGCGCGAGTTTGATCAAGACTTGATCACGACCGCCCCCAGTGTCGTCTATCAAGTGCTCAAAGCCGATGGTGAGCTCATCATGGTGGAGAACCCCTCCAAGATGCCCGATCAAGGCAAGATTGAAGAGATTCGGGAACCCATCGTCACCGTTCACCTGTACATGCCGCAAGAGTACGTCGGCGCGGTGATGACTCTCGCCAATCAAAAGCGCGGTGTCCAATTGAACATGGCCTACCATGGCCGCCAAGTTATGCTCACCTACGAGATGCCCCTGGGTGAGATTGTGCTCGACTTCTTTGATAAATTGAAATCGGTCTCTCGCGGCTATGCCTCGATGGACTATGACTTCAAGGAGTACCGCGCCTCGGATGTGGTCAAGGTCGATATCTTGCTCAACGGGGAAAAAGTCGATGCCCTGTCGATCATCGTGCACCGCTCGCAGTCACAGTACCGCGGACGTGCCGTGGCGGCCAAGATGCGCGAAATCATCTCTCGACAAATGTTTGACGTGGCCATCCAAGCGGCCATTGGTGCTAACATCATCGCTCGAGAAAGCATCAAAGCCTTGCGTAAAAACGTGATCGCCAAGTGCTACGGTGGCGACATCACCCGAAAGAAAAAACTCCTCGAGAAACAAAAAGCAGGGAAAAAACGCATGAAACAAATCGGTTCGGTCGAAGTGCCTCAAGAAGCTTTTCTGGCCATCTTGCAAGTGGAGGATTGACGTGCAAATCATCACTGCCATCATTTTGGCCGCTTTCTCCGCTTACATTGGGGCTTGGTATTTGGGCGCACTCGAGGGCAACTTTGCACTGCTGCTGTTTTTGGCCACCTCGGTGAGCGGTGTTTACTGGGTGCTCGAGAAGGCCTTATTTTTACCCCAACGCCAAAAAGCGGCACAGGCCATTGAGACGCGTGAGATCGCGCGCCAACAAGAGCTTGAAAAAATGGGTTTGACCCCTTCCAGTGTGGACCTTTTGCAAGCGCGCGAAGAGGTGCTGCGCCAGCCTTGGTGGCTCGATTGGACCGCAGGTCTCTTTCCTGTGATTTTGGTGGTGTTTGTACTGCGCTCCTTTCTTTTTGAGCCTTTTAAAATTCCATCTGGCTCCATGATCCCAACCCTGTGGGTGGGCGACTTGATTTTGGTCAATAAATTCCATTACGGCATTCGCTTGCCGGTGCTCAATACCAAGATCACCGAGGGTTCGCCCGTTCAGCGCGGTGATGTGATGGTGTTTCGTTACCCACCGAACCCAAGCCTGGACTACATCAAACGCGTGGTGGGCTTGCCCGGCGACACCGTCTCCTATCTCAACAAAGAGTTGAAGATCAATGGGGTCGAGATCAGCAAAACGGCGGTGCCTGACTTCTTTGAAGAGGAGTCTTTGCGCTACATCAAGCAGTATGAAGAGGTCCTCCCCAAGGCCAATCCCACCGATGGTCAGGCGCCGCGTGTGACCCACCGGCTCTTGAATGAGCCCGACCGTCCGGCCTTTGTCTCAGGAGCGGACAACTATGCGTTCAAAGACAACTGTCAGTACAGTGTCGATGGGGTGGTGTGCAAGGTTCCTGCCGGTCACTACTTCATGATGGGTGACAACCGTGACAACTCTTTGGATTCACGCTATTGGGGCTTCGTGCCCGACAGCAACGTGGTGGGCCGGGCGTTTTTTGTCTGGATGAATTTTGGCAACCTCAAGCGCATTGGCGCCTTCGATTGAGCCCATGAAACGCTCCACCCCCAGCCCCGAGACCCTGGCCTTGCTCGAGCGCTTGAAGGTGAGTTTTGTGAACCTCGCATTGTTGGAGTTGGCGCTCACGCACCGCAGTTTTGGTGCCGAGCACAACGAGAGGCTGGAATTTTTGGGCGACACCGTCTTGAACTTGGCGGTGTCTCGCATGCTTTACGTGGCGCTGCCCAACTTGCCCGAAGGCGATCTCTCGCGTGTGCGGGCCAATTTGGTCAAGCAAGACACCTTGTTTCGTTTGGCCTTGGAGTTGCAACTCTCGACCCTCATTCGCTTGGGCGAGGGGGAGATGAAATCGGGCGGACAAAAAAGACCCTCGATTTTGGCCGATGCCTTGGAGGCCTTGATTGGTGCGGTGTTTTTGGACGCTGGTTATGAGGCCGCAGAAGCCTTGGTGTTTCGACTCTTTGAGCCCATTGAAATCAACCCCGGCATGCAAGCCGCCTCCAAAGACCCTAAAACCGAACTCCAAGAGTGGCTCCAAGCCAAGCGCTTCAAGCTGCCCATCTACCGCGTGGTGGGCACCCTGGGTGCTGCGCACCAACAAACCTTTGATGTCGAGTGTGAGGTGCCTGAGTTGTCGTTGATTGAGCGCGGCATTGGGGGCTCGCGCCGGGCGGCCGAACAAGTGGCTGCACAGGCCATGCTGACCGCTATTCAAGAAATGAAACCATGACCACTTCTGCCCATGACGACCCGCCACCAGCGCTTGTAAAAGCAACCAAGGCCAAGACCCCAAGACCGAAGTCCACCCAGTCGAGCAAAGTCGCCAAGCCCAGCGCCTCCACCCAGGCCCCTGAGGCGCTTGCCGCCTCGCCTTTGGCCGATGTGGACCGCATGCTGGCCGAGTTGGCCAATGCGGGCACGAGCGCAGCGAGTGGTGAGCCCACCAAGATGGATCCCGCCCTTCAGCACTGTGGGCTGGTGGCCATCGTGGGGCGG
>CAISQQ010000147.1 GCA_903887655.1 uncultured Burkholderiales bacterium | reverse complement strand
CATAAAAAAACACCGGCATTCAAACCGGTGCTATTTCTGTGAGGTTGGGTGAAACCTTACTTCTTATTGCCCTTGGGTGGCTGGCCGCCGCTTTTCACGCACTCGTCCATCGTGGCAAAGGGGGTGAAATTCTTGGTTTGATTGTAGCCAGAGCTGGTCTTGTCATGGCAGATATTGTTTTTTGACTTTTTAACGGCGGGATCAGCGGCAGCGGCAGGTGCTGCGGCTGTGGCCGCTGCTGGGGCAGCTGCAGGAGCCGCTGCGGGTGTGGTCGCTGGTTTAGCAGCAGGCGCAGCAGGCGCAGCTGCAGGAGCTGCTGCTGAGGCGGCAGGCTTGGCAGGCGTGGCTGCAGTTTGGGCAAATGCAGCAATCCCTGCGGTCATCAATAGAGAGCAAATCAAAGCATTTTTTAACATGGGGGGTATTCTCGGTGGTAGGCAAAAGTGCCAAAATTATTCTATACCAAGGGTTCAATCCCACCGTTCGGATAAAGCCTAGTTCTTGGGCTTTGGATACCGTGCTCACGCTTAAAACTAATGAGTTAGTGTTATTAAAATCAGTGGAAAATCCAAAATAACGGGACGTTGACAAAATCGACCCTGCGATGAACCGAGGTCAAGAGTTGGCCTATCCATTAAAAAAAGCCCTGTTGAGCGTGTCAGCAGGGCTTTCGAACCAAGCACAAACAACTCAGACGGTTAAGCGTACGTATTGACGTTATTGCCTTGGGTCAAAGTAGCAACCAATTGAGCGGTTTGAGCAGCGGCGGCGGCGGCAGGTGGAGGTGGTGGTGCAGCGACTTTGGCTTGCTGCCACTGTGCCACACTGCTCACCGCTTGCGCCATGGCAGCACCACCGCCACCAGATCCAATACGCATTCCCATAACTCTCTCCCAGGATTGAAGACGAAAGGTAATGAAATAGAACCCTTTACGCCTTTCTACTCTCATGCAATCGGTGCGATATTCAAAAGCTTGAATGCTTTGAATGTAAAGCTGACCCTTCTTTGATGGAGATCATCAAAAAGCGCCCTGGGCACAAGGCGAGCTCTGGTAAAGTACCAAAACGATCCACCCGAGACCCATCATGGCCCACCTACTCATCATCGATTTGCCTGGGGGTAACGACAGCGACATCTTGCAAGCGGCCATCCAACGTGGGGACAGCTTTGTCTTTGCAACGTCTGACCTGGCACTTTATCGCCATCAGCCCTCGGTGAACGCTTTTTTAGACCAGGCATTTGGCGTCATTGAAATCAAAGATTTCGCCTACCCAGCACTCGAGCAAGCCGTGCTGGACAGCCACGGGCAAAAACCCATCGAGGCACTCCTTTGTTTGATTGACATCCGCCTACTTGAAGCCGCCAAGCTCGCCCGTACCCTGGGTGTTGATTATTTAAACGTGGACAGTGCCATCTTGCTGCGCGACAAATTCCTGGTGCGACAACGCTTGGCACAACGCGGGATCGCTCAGCCTGCATTTGCATTGGCCACCACCACACAAGAAATCAAGGACGCAGTGGCCCGCTTGGGACTTCCCGTTCTCATCAAACCCGCTGATGGCTACGGCTCACAAAACGTGGTGGTTCTTCAAACGCCCGAAGACTTGGACCCACTGCAAAGCCCGGTCGAAATCATGCTCCCCAGTCGTGCCGACTACGGCCTGGGTGTCAAAGCCAATGACCGCTTGCTCGTAGAGCGCTTCATGACGGGAACCTTCATTGGGGTCGACACCTTCACGCTCAACGGCCAACACCATTTTTTAGGGGTGAACATCAAACGGATGTTCCCTCCCCCCTCCTTTGCCATTGAAGGCGGGTGTTTTTTCCCGCGAGTGAATGAGCACGCACAACTGGAACAATACGTTTTCTCCATGCTCGATGCGGTAGGCTTTGATTGTGGTGCCACCCACATTGAATTGATACTGACCCAGGCTGGGCCCCAACTCGTCGAAATCAACCCCCGGCTCGTGGGTGCCAAAATTGCAAGACTGGTCGGGTTTGCCCTGAACCGCTCCATTCACGCCGACCTCATTGACATCCACCTGGGTGTTTGGCCCAAAGGGCTGGACGCGCCACATCCACAGCAAGTGGCGGTGTCTCGCTGGTTCACCTCGCCAGTCGCGGGAACCATCGAGAGCGTGACACCTCCAACTTGGACAGACCCCAATATCAAATGCGTTGAAATTCTCAGACAAGTGGGCGACAGCGTGATGCCTGCTTTTGAAAACGCAGCTCGCATTGGCTACGTCATGACCTGTGGCAAAGATCAGTCACAGGCAGAGGTCTTGGCCGAGCGCTACATTGAAGACATGGACATAGCCGTGGCGGTTTGATCAAAGCACAAACGAGTGAGTCCAATTGAT
>CAISQQ010000146.1 GCA_903887655.1 uncultured Burkholderiales bacterium | reverse complement strand
TGCGAGCTCGGACTTGAGTCTCCAAAGTGTGGGTGCTTTGAGTCTGGGCGCGACCAGTGTGGGGGGCGGTCTCACGCTCAACAGTGGCGGGGGCAATATCACCCAGAGCGCTGCAGTGAGCGTCATGGGTAACGCCAACCTCAACGCCGGTGTGGGCAGCATCACCTTGACCCATCCTGGCAATGTCTTCAAGGGCAGTGTCACGACCCAAGCGTCCAGCACCCAAATCGTGGGCTTGCCCGTGGACGATAGCCCGCCACCCCCACCGCCAGAGGATCCGCCACTCAGCAACACCGATTTGCTCACCATGTCGGGCGCTCAATTCTCTCTGGCCAGTGTTCAACAGATTGCAAAAATCACACCCACCCAGATCCCCTTGATTTCTCCGATCTTGATCGCGGCTCTCACACCGCTTCAAGTGGCTTATCTGAACACCGCCCAAATCAAAGCCCTGACCAACGCTCAGGTGGCCGCCTTCACGCCAACCCAAGTCGCGAGCATGAGGTCGTTTCAGATCACCGATCTCAACGATGCTCAATTTGCCTTTTTGCAGCCCAGCACCCTGGCGGCTTTCCCCGTGGCGACACTGCACGCCTTGTCGCCAGCCGCCATCGGCTTTATTCCTGCCGCGGACTTGGCGCGACTGTCGAGCGTGCAGTGGAGCGCGTTTTCAGCCCAGCAGTTGCAGTCACTGACCAGCCTGCAGTTGAGCACACTCACACCCGCGCAAATCAGTGGGTGGAGTCGAGCACAACTGGCCGCCTTGAGTGCGAGTCAATGGCGCTCGGTTGCAGCTCCCACTGTCGCGAGTCTGAGTCCTGATTCGATCAGCAACTTGTCAGCTCTTGCCGTTCAAAATCTCAGTGCCTCCGTTTTTTCTCTCTTGAACGCGGCGCAATTGAACGCCATGAGTGTGTTTCAACTACAAGCCTTGAATGCCTTACAACTGTCGCAAATCAACCCGTTTGTATTTCAAGCGATCTTGCCCTCACAGTTGAGTGCCTTGACGACGATTCAATTGAGTGGCTTGGGTCCAGAGCAAATCAGTGCTTTGACCGCTCTACAGATGGGTGCCATGACCTTGCCGCAGTTCACTGCACTTGCCACGAACTATGTGAAACGTTATGTCACGGCCAATTTTTCATCGGCCGCCATTTTGAATTATTTATTGGCCAACCCAGGCCTGAGTGATCAGCAGTGGGTCGCCGCCATGGATCAATTCGGGGTGAGTCCCGCCGACTTGGCCAATGCAGTGGGTGTACCCGCCGCGGTGATTCAGTCGCGTTATGAAGCCCATGGTGGGCTTGTGTACCATTCAATCCAGCCTCCCATGATCACTTTGCTGCCGGCGTACTGGGGTGCTGGCATTCATTACTTGCCCCAAGAGGTCGAATCTGCGGCTTTGACTTTACAAAGCAGCGGTGCCTCATTCAGTGAGATTGCAGCGAGCATGTACAACTCGGGGATCACCCCTGCGCAGTTGAGGAATGCATTTATAGGCATCCATGTCTCTGAGTGATTTTGATGATTCCAAGACGCCAAGACTTGGGGCGAAGAGGCATCGAGGGAAGCGGTGTTTTGTTGAAGACCACGGAATTGGGTTGCATCAAGGTCAGCAGGGTCGCTGTCGCCATGCGTTCAGTGGCAAGCCAGCCACTGCGCTATCGACTTGGGGTGGGCAAGGGCGCACAAAGACTCACAGGGTTTGGAGTCAATGAATTTTGTAACAGTTGGTGTTTTTGAACCATTGACCCTGATCGCTCACGCAATGCTCGACGTAGCGCTCGTGCTGTAGATCGGTTAGAAAGTAAGATCGATAGACTCCGTTTTGCTTGATCACCAGCGTGACGTTGTGTTCAATTTTGCATTTGTGGCGCTGGATGCAGTTGTTCAACTGATCAAAATTTTGGTAAAGATGAATGGTGATCAGGCCTGGGGTCAAACTTTTCTCGTTTTCGATGCTGATCACGCAAACGGCAGGGTCAATAGAGACAAGTTTCGACAGACCTGCAAAGTAATTCATCTCTTCGCTCAAGATGTCCAAAAACCATAGAGCCACCACGCCTTGACAGGTGTAGAAGTTTTCTTTCTCCTGTGCCTTGATGATGTCAGTCATGGGCAAATGGTTCGGGCCCAATGTCAACATGGGATCAGCGTGGTCTTGGCTCGCGGCGGTCGTATTGGCTTTCTTGTTGGTCAGAGTGTTGGTTTGCAGTGGGGTCACCTGCCTTGAGGGCTCCATGGGGGTGAAAGCTGGCGTGTTGCTGCCCTGTCCCCATGTCAAGCTGGGGTTGCCCATCAGCATCAACGCAGCCGTTGCGATGATCAAGACCAAGCGCTCAGAGCTTCGAGGCTCACGGCGACAGCCAAAGGACTGCTCGCTCAGAGCTTGGTGTTCTCTATGAGGCGGGAGCGGGCGGCTTTGAGCGGCTGCAGTGCGTGTCATCATGGGGTGTGGTGGTGAGGCTTATTGAGGCGAGCGGCTTTGAGTTGAGATTGATTGAGCTGGTGTAATTCACGGCCGCTTTTTTCAGTTCGCCATTTTTTGAGGGAGGCTTTGGCCTGGGGGTAGGCCACGGTCTCCTCAAGCTCCATGTGTTCCATATTGAGCAAGAAGAAAATATCAAATCCATGCACCAATTCGCTGATGTTGGGCCAAGATTGTCCGTTCTCGACGGCACGCAGCATGGGGCCGAGTTCTATCCAATTTTCTTCCAGCCAGCCGTGGTCTTGGAAGAGCTGATTGGCAACTCTGACGGTGCGCAAATCATCCGAGTGAATGAGTGAGGGAAACACCAGGGTTTCTTCTTGCAGATGGTGCTCTCGCACCACGGTGTCAAAGAAATGGCAAAGGCGCCCGAGCTCGACAGCGTCGCTGCTTTGAAGACGGTCCTCGTGGATGCGTTGCACCACTTCCTTGAGTGTCTTTAAGTGGGCGTGAATGGCGATATGGGTGTTGTCTAAAAATTCAAATAAAGCGTGGTCTGGGTTATCCATGGGGCGGTGTATCCATTGAAAGTTGTTGAGTGCAATTGTTTCAAGTTTTACAGTCTTGGCTTTGATGCAAATCAAACGCTTTGAACACAGGCTATAGAAAAATAAAGTCTCCCTCTACTGCCAATTCCGAGGCAACGGCTCAATTGACCTAACCCGCGAGAGTTCTATGCACACCACCTTACAAATCGTTCAGCAAGAGCACGCCAGTTTGACCGCCATGCTGCAGTCCATTCGCATGATGAATCGGCGCGGTCCGCGTGGCAAGCCTGTCACTTTCTTTGAAGTGATGCGCTCCATGCTGTTTTATATCGACGAGTACCCTGAAAAGTCCCACCACCCGAAAGAAACGCTCTATTTGTTCCCGGCGATATTGCTGGCGTGTCCTGAGCTAGAAGGCGTGATCAATCGCTTGGACGCTGAGCACGAGACGGGTGAGCGGCGGGTTCGAGAGTTGCAGCATTTGCTCTTGGCGTGGGAGATCTTGGGCGAGAGCCACAAAGAGGCCTTCATCAGCGCGTGTGAGACCTACATCGACCACTACCTGGAGCACATCCATGTGGAGAACACCCAAGTGTTGCCCCAAGCCGCGCAGCACCTGAGCGAGGAAGACTGGGAGCGCTTGGATGAGGAGTTCTTGAAAAATGTCGATCCCTTGGCCCACTTTGGCGCACTTGACCAGTCTGCTCAGATCCCCTTGGCCGAAGAATTCAAGCACCTCTTTACCCAAATCACCCATCACGCGCCAGCCCCGATTGGGCTCGGAGACGACTAGCCTTTAGAGCAAGGCTTTAGGGTCATCAGTCCCACCCATTGGGGGATTTAGATCGTGTCGATGAAACTGCGCAGTTTATCGCTGCGGGAGGGGTGCTTGAGTTTTCTCAAAGCTTTGGCCTCGATTTGACGAATGCGCTCACGCGTCACGTCAAACTGCTTGCCCACCTCTTCCAAGGTGTGGTCGGTGCTCATCTCGATGCCAAAACGCATGCGCAGCACCTTCGCTTCGCGTGGGGTGAGCCCGTCCAAGATGTCCTTGACCACATCCCTGAGGCCGGCTTGCATCGCCGCTTCGATTGGGGCGGTGTTGGCCGAGTCCTCGATGAAGTCCCCCAAGTGTGAGTCCTCATCATCCCCGATGGGTGTTTCCATAGAGATGGGCTCTTTGGCGATTTTCATGATCTTGCGAATCTTGTCTTCGGGGATTTCCATTTTCTCAGCGAGCACACTGGCGTCGGGCTCAAAACCAAACTCTTGCAAGTGTTGGCGAGAAATTCGATTCATCTTGTTGATCGTCTCGATCATGTGAACAGGAATACGGATGGTCCGGGCTTGATCGGCAATGGAGCGAGTGATGGCCTGGCGGATCCACCAAGTGGCGTAGGTGGAGAATTTGTAGCCGCGGCGGTATTCAAACTTGTCCACGGCTTTCATGAGACCGATGTTGCCTTCTTGGATCAGATCGAGGAATTGCAAGCCGCGATTGGTGTATTTTTTGGCAATCGAAATGACCAAGCGCAGGTTGGCTTCGATCATTTCCTTTTTGGCGTTGCGCGATGAAGCCTCACCCTCGTTCATGCGTTTGTTGATGTCTTTGAGCTCGCCCAGTGGGACCACCACTTTGGACTGAAGATCCATCAAATTTTGCTGCAGCTCTTGAATGGGTGGGATGTTTCTGGCCATGGTGTTGGACCAGCTCTTACCGGCATTTGATTGCTTGATCACCCAGTCCAAGTTGAGTAAATTGGGGGGGAAGTCTTTGACAAAGGTGTCTTGCGGCATGCCGCATTTGTCGACAATGATGCGGCGAAGTTGGCGTTCTTTTTTGCGAACATCCTCAACTTGAGCGCGGACCATGTCGCACAATTTCTCAATGGTTTTGGCCGTGAAGCGTATCGTCATGAGCTCGTCACTCAAGGCGCGCTGTGCCGTCTGATAGGCCGCTGTACCGTAGCCTTCTTTGTCGTAGATTTTGTGCACACTCTCAAAGAGCGTGACGATGCGATCAAATCGGGTCAAGGCCTCGCGTTTGAGCTCTTCTAATTTTTTCGTCAACGCTTTGGAGCCGCCTTTGCCATCATCGTCATCGGCCTCGTCGAACTCGTCAAAATCTTCCTCGGCCACATAGTCATCGGCCTCATCGGTGTTGCTGAAACCATCCACCACGGTTGAGATGACAATTTTGTCTTCACGAATCTCGTCGGCCAAGCGCAATATCTCGGCAATGGTGGCGGGAGAGGCGCTGATGGCCTCCATCATGGCCATCAAGCCGCCTTCAATGCGTTTGGCAATTTCGATCTCGCCTTCACGCGTCAAGAGCTCGACCGTCCCCATCTCGCGCATGTACATGCGAACGGGGTCGGTGGTGCGGCCAAACTCGGAGTCCACGGTCGACAAGGCGGCCTCGGCCTCCTCTTCGGCTTCTTCCTCGGTGGCAGTGGTCGCCCCGGTGTTGTTGATCAAGAGCGTCTCGGCATCGGGCGTTTGCTCAAACACGGCAATGGCCATGTCGTTGAGCATGGTGATCACCACTTCCAGCGTTTCGGCGTCGACGAGTTTGTCAGGCAAGTGGTCAGAGATCTCGCCGTGGGTCAAGTACCCACGGGTCTTGCCCAGTTTGATCAAGGTCTTCAAGCGCTGGCGACGCTTGGCAATGTCTTCTTCAGACAGCACGGTCTCATCCAGGCCAAACTCCTTCATCAAGGCGCGTTCTTTGGCCTTGCTGATTTTCATGCGCAGGGGCTTTACTTTTTCAGCGCCAGTCCCGCTGCCGCCTTCTTCGGCAAACTCGGCCTCGATGTCGATGTCTTCCTCGATCACCAAGTTCTTGGCCGCGGGGAGTTTTGACTTGGTGTCTTGGGGCTTGCCACTTTTGGCGGGGGCCGCCTTGGCCGCTGTGTTTGCCGCAGTTTTGACCGGCGCTTTGGCCGCAGTTGTTGAGCTAGGTGTTTTCGCCGCAGGGGTCGGTTTGAGCGCTGTTTTCACGGCGGGTTTTGCGGCTTCTTTGGCAGCGGGCTTGCTCGTTGTCAAAGGCTTCTTGGCGGGTGGGGCCGCCTTGGTTGGGGTCACTGGTTTGGCGGCCACTTTGGTGGCCGCCGTGGTTTTGAGGGGAGCGGGCGCTTTCGAAGTCGAGGTCTTGGCGGGCGCGGCTTTCACCCCTGCTTTGGAGGGTGCAATCGGCTTGGCAGAAGATTTAACGGCAACAGGTGCTTTGGCGGCGGAATTGGATTTTGAGACGGGCACGGTTGCTTTCTGTGGGGGCTTGGAGGCGGACGGTTTGGAGGCCGAGGGTTTCGATGCGATGGGTTTGGCAGCGACTTTCACGGGTGACTTCATCGGCGCTGGAGCTTTGGCGGATGATTTCACGGGGGATTTTGCGGTCGGTTTCGCGGCCGGTTTGGCTGTCGATTTGGCGGACGTTTTCACTGCGGGTTTGGGCGCCACTTTGGCAGCGCTTGAGGCCACAGGCTTGATGGCTGTTTTGCTGGCCACTTTGGAAGCGGGTTTGATGAGAGCCTTGGCGCTTGATTTTTTATCCGGCATGATGAAGTCCTCGACAGCAGTAGCAGAGACCACCTCGTGGAGGCGGCACTCACGCATGAAATTAAGGGGAATTGAACGGGGGAAATTGGCAAACGCAAGGTGTTTGGGCGAACATTTGGTGTGCAGTCCTTGCGGTGAGTGGCGATCTATGCGCGTTGAGCGTCAAATTTGGCCGGCCCGGAGGTGCTGCTGTCGCACTTGCTGAAATGGATTATACCGAAACTCTGGATTTTAGTAAAGCAAAACGCGCGCTCAGGCTTTTGAATTGTTGATAAATTTGAGGGTCATTGCCCACCAACGGTGCCATTTGAGTCAATTGGGCAGACAGGTCGGCTTTTTCGAGTTCCAAGAGTATGCTGATGAGCTCGCTGGGCTCCGCTTCCAAGTCGCTTGGTATATTTTGAATCAGGCCCAGTAGCCAATTGCCCCAACTGCTGGGCATGGGCAGTGCACTCAACTGCGCCCAGTTCATGAGCCCGTGCTCATTGAGTTGCTGGTCCAACCACGTGAAAGCCGCGCCATGGGGAGAGGGCAAGTGACACAAGAGATGCTGCTCCTCGGCGCTTAAACTGGCCCAGTCGCTCATGGATTGAAACAAAATTTGCACGGCTCGGTCTTGCCGAGACATGGGCGCGTGCCTGAGCGAGCCCCGAGGCGCCGTGTTGTGGTCCATGCCTGGACCATCGGATTTGAAGCCTGTGCGTTTACCGCCCTTGGGGAATGCCCGTTTGAACACCCCGTTGGCATTGGTGTGGTTGGCAAAACCTTGGGCGCCAGCGCCAGCTTGAGCGCCGGGTCCTGAGGAGCCTGAGTAGCCGCTGGCGGGTGTCGATTGTTGAACCCACAAGGTGCGCAATTCATGGGGGCCGAGATTGACCAAGGCCGCTATATCGCTCAAAATTTGGGCTTTGAGCACGCCCTCAGGCAAAGCGCTCCACATTGGAAACGCTTGGGAAGCGAGCAAGGAGCGACCCTCAGCGCTGGCAAGTTCACAGCCAAGCCTGGCTTGTTCCACCAAGAATTGACTCAGCGGTGTGGCACTGGCAATCATGCGAGAAAACGCATCAACGCCTTGCTCGCGAACGAAACTGTCGGGGTCGTGCTCGGGCGGTAGAAATAAAAACTTCAGGCTGCGCGTGTCCTTGGCAAAGGGCAAGGACACGTCCAAGGCTTTCTTGGCCGCGCGCCGCCCGGCGGCATCCCCATCAAAGCTAAAAACGATGGTGTCGGTTTGGCGAAACAGCTTTTGCACGTGCTCACTCGTGCACGCCGTTCCCAAGGTGGCCACGGTTTGAGGAAATCCCAGTTGTGCCAAGGCCACCACGTCCATGTAACCTTCGGTCACGATGGCGTAGGCCGCTTCCTTGATGGCTTGACGGGCCTCAAAGAGGCCATAGAGCTCGCGCCCCTTGCTAAAGACCGGTGTCTCCGAGGAGTTGAGGTACTTCGGGGTGCCCGCACCGAGCACTCGCCCTCCAAAACCGATGCACTCGCCTTTGATGTTGCGAATGGGAAACATGATGCGATCGCGAAAACGATCGTAGCGCTTTTGACTTTGAGGATCTTCTTGGTGGTCGATCACCAAGCTCGATTCCACGAGCCTGGGGTCTTGGTAGTCGTCAAAGACCTGCGCGAGTTGTGTCCATTCGTCCTTGGCGTAGCCCAGTCCATAGGCCTTGGCGATCTCGCCCGAGAGGCCGCGTTGTTTGAGATAAGCGATGGCCTTGGGGGATTCTTTGAGGTGCTGGCGGTAGGCCCCAGCGGCTGACTCCAAGAGGTCAATCAAGCTGCTTTGTTGGCGCCGCTTCTCGACCGCTTGCGCTTGATCTTGCGGGGAAAATTGTGTCACGGGCATGGCCATGCCGAAACTTTGCGCCAAGTCTTGAACGGCATCGACAAAGTGCGTGCCGCTGTGCTCCATTAAAAAGCCCAGTGCATTGCCACTTTTGCCGCACCCAAAGCAGTGGAAAAACTGTTTGACCGGGCTCACCGAAAACGAAGGTGATTTCTCATTGTGAAAAGGACACAGGCCCACATAGTTGGCACCCGCTTTTTTCAAAGGCACATGGCGTGAGATCACTTCCACGATGTCTGCGCGGCTCAAGAGATCATCGATGAAGGTTTGGGGGATGGACATGAAGGCGTTGGAGGAATTGGTGAGATTTTAGGCGCTTTGCCAAGGTGCTTCGCTGGCACTGTGTTTTTTGCCCACTCGCTGCGTTGACCAACCCTGCGGTGCCAAGTGCTGGGCTCTGGAGGGGGAGCGGGCCGGCGAGCTTTTCCTGGCGGGGTTGACTCATGCAGAAAAGGCAGCGGCTCAGATGAGGCCATTGGGTTTCTTGGGTTTTTAAGGATTTCCCCGACTCGGAGATAATGAAGGGAGTTGTAGAGGTCAATTCGACTTGTTGACTTCGGTGTTGATGCTCTCCTGGCTTTTTTTGATCAACAGGAGAGCGCTTTGATGGATTGGTTTTCATGCTGGTGTCTATGCGTCTTTCTGAAATCGTGACTCGCGCGCTCAGCCCTTGTTGGCTGCCAAAGCAAGCGGCACTTCGTCCCCTGGCGACGGGCTTGGTGAGCCTGCTTTTGGTGGCCTGCTCCACACCACAAGCGCCTGTCAAGGACGAGATGGGCGTGGGTGCGCGCAATACCCGCGTGGTGACGCTGGCAAGCGATGGCGCTGGGGTGGGCAGCACCACTGCCTCTGCGGACCTCTCACCGAGCAAACCCCCTCCAGCCGTCTTGAAAAAGCCCGTTCGCCTGGGGCTGGCTTTGGGTGGAGGAGCCGCCCGAGGATTTGCCCACGTCGGCGTGATTGAAGTGCTCGAAGAAGCCGGTATCAAGCCTCAGTTGATTGTGGGCACATCGGCTGGGAGTGTGGTGGCGGCTTTTTACGCCAGCGGTAAGACGTCGGCGCAGTTGCTGCGCATCTCTGAGGTCATGGACGAGTCCATGCTCACCGATTGGACCGTGCCCTTGGTCTCGCGTGGCGTCATGCGAGGCGATGCCCTCACCAAATACATCGATCAGCAGCTCAGCATCAAAAAAATCGAGGACATGAAAATTCCATTGGGTGTGGTGGCCACCGATTTGCATTCAGGCCTGGCCATTTTGTTCCAACGCGGCGATGTGGCCATGGCGGTGCGCGCCTCTAGCTCCGTGCCTGCAGTCTTCCCGCCAGTCAAGATTGGCGAGCGCGAGTATGTGGATGGTGGTCTGGTCTCGCCCGTTCCTGTGCGCTTTGCCAGACAAATGGGCGCCGATGTGGTGCTGGCGGTGGACATCTCCTCTCCCCCTGAGGGCAACAAGGCCGACGGCATGCTGCAAATTTTGTTGCAAACCTTCAGCATCATGAGCAAAAGCATCAATGATTTTGAGCTCAAGGATGCCGACTTGGTGATCAAGCCCCAGCTCACTGGCGTGGGCTCTGCCGCTTTCAATGAGAGGAAACGCTCCATTGAAGCAGGTCGAGCGGCCATGAAGGCCATGCTGCCACAATTGAAGTCGCTGCTCGAGCCGCGCTGATGAGGGCGGCCCTCGCGCTTGGGTCCACGCCGGGCGTGCCGTGCAGTGCCCGTGCCGCCTCAGGGGCGGTGGCACCATGAAAAAAGCCCATTTGCATCTGCAAATGGGCCTGCGCCTGATTGAGGGGAATTCAGCGGGAAACCCCCTCAGTGCTCAAAGCGGCTGGGTTGCGATCAAGCGCGTTTTTTGCTGGCAGCTTTGGTGGCCACTTGTGCGTTGGACATGGTGGTGGCGGCAACGGCTTGGAGATTGGCTTCGGCGGTTTCGCTCACTTGTTTGACCGCTTTTTGCACGGTCTCCATGGCGTTTTGACCCGCTGTCATGGCGCTTTTGAACATGGCAACGAAGGCTTCAGAGCCATTGGGTGCATTTTTGGTGGACGCATCGATGAAACTCATCATGCCGTGTTGGGCTTCAGCCGCTTGGGCCTCGATGGTCTTGCCAATGTCAGCACTGGTGCTCGAAGCGATTTCGTACACATGGCGGCCATAGGCGACGGCTTTTTCTGCCATGGGCTGCACCATGGTGGTGGACAAAGTGGAGAGGTCCTGGGGATCTTTGATGGAGACCAGGGTGTGGGCTTGGTGAACGCTCTCGCTGATGGCGCTCTTGGCGGCGGCCAAGTTGAGTTCAACCAATTTTTCGACGCCAGCAAAGGCTTTTTCTGACATGCCAAAGAAAACGTCGAGGTTGTTTTTGTGTGCAGAGGTGATTTGATCAACAGTTAACATCGTGATACTCCTGTGAGATGATTAAGTTTCAAGCTGTGCAATGATTCAAACTTATTTGATGCACTGCAACATGAACAAAGTATAGGGCTTGGAGCGGTTAAAACAAGGGTTTTGGCCTGGCCTGACCTCCGATTAGAGGTGCTGCTCTAAAAAAGCGCCAAGCCTTGAGAGCCGCTCGAGAGATTATTTTTTTTCCGCTGGGGGACGTGAGGGATGAAACGCAGATGAAGGTTTTTTATGCGGCGAGCCATTTGCAAACATTGCCCCCCGGTCACCGCTTCCCGATGGGGAAGTACGCGTTGTTGCAATCCAGGCTAGGGCAGCGTTGGCCACACATTGAGCAAGTGCAGTCCCTGCCCGCCACGCTGGGCGAGCTCGCCTTGGTGCATGACACCGAATACATCCAAGCGGTCATGGGGGGCACCTTGGAGGCGGCGCATCAACGCGAAATTGGTTTCCCCTGGTCGAGGGGCATGGTCGAGCGTGCCTTGTGTTCGGTGGGCGCGACCATCATGGCAGCGCGATGCGCAAGTCTTGAGGGCTTGAGTGGCAACATGGCTGGCGGCACCCACCACGCTTCGCGTGAGCGCGGTGGGGGATTTTGTGTGTTCAATGATGTGGCCGTGGCCGCCCGCTTGATGGCCGTCGAGGCCCAACGCCGTGGGGTCCAGCGTTTTAGAGTCGCCATCATTGACTTGGATGTGCACCAAGGCAATGGGAGCGCCGCCATCTTCAAGGATGACCCCAGTGTGTTCACGCTCTCCATGCACGGCGCCAAAAACTTTCCCTTTCGCAAAGAGACCAGTGACCTCGATATCGAACTGCCCGATGCGTGCAGCGATGAGGTCTACTTGGCTGAGCTTGACCGGGCCTTGGGGCAGTTGGAGCGCCAAGCGCCTTTTGATTTGCTGTTCTACCTGGCCGGTGTCGACCCCCATGTTGACGATCGACTGGGGCGTTTGGCCTTGAGTGAGCAGGGCTTGTCGGCACGCGATGCACGGGTCTTTGCTTGGGCCCACGCGCGCCAAACCCCATTGGCTTTTGTGATGGCGGGGGGGTATGGCCCCACACTCGAGCATACCGTGGGGCTCCAACTCCAGACGTTTGGGCATGCATGGTCTTTTTGGCAACGCTGGCAAAACCTGTCCCTCTAGCTCGAGAGGCCGCTTGCGGGCCATCGCGACGGGCGCTTTTAGAGTGATAATCGTCAAGCGCAGCGATGCGTTCAGGGTTGGCTCAGTGAGAAGCGCGCCTGGCCAAGAATCGTTGCCAAACCGTGTTGCTGAGAACTCTTCAGGGGAGGTTTTTTTTGAGCCCATCGCAATCGAACCCCACGTCTGACAACCGTGTGCAAATGCAGTCCACCCACGACGCCACGGCGCAGTACATCGTGCAGGTTTTGGATCACTTGGTCGCTGCGCGGCATTCCGTGCGAGCCTTCTTGCCGCAAAGTGTGCCCCGGGCTGTGGTGGCGGACATCTTGCAAATTGCAGCCCGTGCGCCTTCGGGCTCGAACATTCAGCCCTGGAAGGTCTATGTGTTGGTGGGGGAGGCGCTCAAGCAAGTGAGCCTTGAGGTCATCCGCTGCCACGATCAGTCGCTTGAGCATCCGGCGCCAAGCGGTGGCCCGAACAGCAGTGCGTCCAGCAGCACCTCTCACAGTACACCTCCCCCATTGAGCGCCCCCTATCCCTATTACCCCAGCGTTTGGGTTGAGCCCTACTTGCAGCGAAGACGCGACAACGGTTGGGGCTTGTATGACAAGCTGGGCATCTTGCGGGGAGAAAAAGAAAAAATGCACCGTCAGCACCAGGCCAATTTCTCTTTCTTTGGCGCCCCCGTGGGACTCATGTTCACCCTCTCGCGTGCGCTCGAGCGTGGCTCGATGTTGGACCTGGGCATGTTCATGCAAAACATCATGCTCGCCGCCAAAGCCCGTGGGCTCGACACCTGTCCACAAGCCGCGTGGCTGCCCTTTGCCAGCGTGGTGATGCCCCTCATTGGCGCCAAGGAAGAGGAGGAGATGCTCATGTGCGGCATGTGCTTAGGGTATGCCGATCGCCAGGCCAGCGTCAACGACTTTCTCACACCGCGCGAACCAGTGGAGAACTTTACCCAGTGGTTGAGCGAGCCGTGCGAGCAGACCCATGCCAACCAGTCCAAAATTTAAGAACATTCTTTTAAAACACCACCATGATCATCACCAGTCTATTGGACACTGACTTGTACAAGTTCACCATGATGCAAGCGGTCTTGCACCAGTTCCCTGGCGCGCAAGTGCAGTACCGCTTCAAATGCCGCAATGCGGGCGCCAAACTCGGTCATTTGGCCGCGGACATTCGCCAAGAAATCAAGTCCTTGTGCGCTTTGAGCTTCAGCGAAAAAGAGCTCAAATGGCTCGCCACCTTGCGTTTCATCAAAAGTGACTTTATTGATTTTTTAGCCCTCTTCAAACTCAATGAAAAGTACATCGATGTGGACTGCTCTGAATCGGGCGATTTGGAGATCGTGATCAAGGGGCCATGGTTGCACACCATTTTGTTTGAAATCCCAGTCTTGGCCATTGTCAACGAAGTGGCCTTCAAAGATCTCTATCCGGTGCCCGATTTCCTGCTGGGACGAGCCCGCTTGGACGCCAAGATCGAACAACTTCAAAACGCCAACATGGGGGACCTCAAAATCGCCGATTACGGCACACGGCGGCGTTTCTCCAAGCCCTGGCAAGAAGAGGTGCTGCGGGTCTTGAGTGCCAAGCTCGGCACCGGTGCGCAGGGTCAACTCGCCGGCACGAGCAACGTCTACTTTGCCATGACCCTCGGGCTCACCCCACTGGGCACCATGGCCCATGAGTATTTGCAAGCCTGCCAGTCCTTGGGACCGCGTTTGCGAGACTCGCAGGTGTTTGGTTTTGAGTCTTGGGCGCGCGAGTACCGCGGGGACTTGGGGATCGCACTCTCGGATGTGTACGGCATCGAGCCGTTTTTGAGAGATTTTGATTTGTATTTCTGCAAACTCTTTGATGGCGCGCGGCATGACTCGGGCGACCCGTTTGCATGGGGTGAGCGCATGATCGCCCACTACAAGGCCATGCGGGTCGACCCCAAGACCAAGATTTTGATTTTCAGCGACGGGCTCACCGTTCCCAAGACCATTGAGCTGTACCAGCAGTTCAATGGTCGCTGTCAACTCGCTTTTGGCATTGGCACCAATTTGACCAACGATCTGGGCTACGAGCCCTTGCAAATCGTGATCAAAATGGTCGAGTGCAACGGCCAACCCGTGGCCAAGCTCTCCGACACCCCGTCCAAGAACATGTGCACCGATGAAAAATACCTGGCCTATTTGCGCCAAGTCTTTGACATCCAGCCGCCTGAGTTGGAGGCCCCGTGAGGCTTGAGGACACAACGAGCGAATCAAGCGCTCAAGCTTCAATCCACCGCGCGACAGCCCCCTTGCGGGTGCTTTTCGCTGGGATGGTGGTTTTGTTGCTGTTGACCGCATGGGACACCTTGCCGCAGACCCCGTCTGGGCCCGGGCCGCTTCATGGCGAAGGGCCAGCGAACGCCCTCACGCTCAGCGCGTGCTGGGCCTTGGCTGCACTTTTTGTGCTCACCTATGTGGCGGTGGTCTTGGAAGACCTCTTGGTCATCTCCAGAGCGTGGCTGGCAAGCTCAGGCGCCGTGTGCATGCTGCTGGTGCTCGCGCACCAATGGCATTGGAGTGAGTTTTTTGTCTTGACACTGGCCCAGTCGTCTGAGCGTGTGGGCGAGCTGCTGCTGTTTTTGCTGGCGGTGATGGGGGTGGTGCAATGGATGAGCCATGAGGGGGGCTTTTCCCGGGTACTGCAGGCGCTGTGGTCTCCTCATCCGCGCGTTTTTTTGCTGGGGGTGAGCGTGATGAGTTTTTTTCTGAGCGCCATCTTGGACAACATGACGACGTGTTTGCTCATGCTCACCTTGATCAAAGGCCGTTTGCCCGAGGGTGACCTGCGTTGGCGTTTTGCCGGCATGGTGGTGGTGGCGGCCAATGCCGGTGGCGTGTGGTCACCCCTGGGCGACGTCACCAGCACCATGCTGTGGCTGGGGCAAAAGGTGAGCGCGCACGCATTGTTGACCCAGGCGTTTTGGCCCTCTTTGCTCCATGGCGCCATCGTGCTGCTGCTGGTGATCTGGGGTCTGCCCAAAACGTGGGGCGCATCGCGAGATCCTTGTCACGTGCAAGCCTTGGCAGTGGCAAGCCCCGAAGCGCTCACCCCCGTGCCTGAGGAGCGTGCGCAAGGTCTGTGGGTGTTTGGCCTGGGGCTTGTCGCCATGGTGTCAATTCCAGGGCTCGCGTGGCTGAGCGGTGCGACGCCCGCCGTTTGTGCGCTTGGCGTGCTGACCTTCTTGTGTGTGGGCGTCTCCCCCCTCATACACCTCGCGCAGCCCTTGCCAAGGACGGCGGCCAAGGGGCAGATGCTGCGACACCTCGCTCAAATTGACCTCGCCTCGGTGTGTTTCATTGGCGCCATTTTGATGTGCATGGAGGCGCTGGGGCAGACGGGCCTCTTGAGCGACTGGGCGCACCGCTTGCAAGGGCTTTTACACGGACCCTGGAACACCGTCTGGGCGCTTGGGCTGTTGAGCGCCGTGGTTGACAACATCCCCTTGGTGAGCGCGGGCATGCAGATGTTTGACCCCAGTGTCTTTCCCAAAGACGACTCGCTGTGGGTGCTGTTGTCTTACTGCGCGGGCACAGGTGGATCGCTCTTGATTGTGGGCTCGGCTGCGGGTTTGGTTGCGATGGGGCAAGTGGGCTTAAAATTCAATTGGTACGTCTGGCATTTCAGCGCTCGGGTACTCCTGGCCTACATCGCTGGCGCAGCGCTCGTTGGGGTGCTCTCGCGAACCTAGTGCGCGCTCGCGCCCAGCCCCAGCTCCCGGGGCCAGTTTTGGCCAGTTGGGGTCCCTCATTTTTTCAAGGTTGTCACGTGTCCATGTCCATCACCGTTGCGGTTGCCCGCCCCATCTTCCCTGAGGTCTTGGAGCGGCTGCGCCAACACTTCACCGTCGTGGACAACCAAGAGGGCAGGCCCTGGCAGGCTGCCGCTTGGGCGGCGAGTTTGCGCGACTGTGATGGCGTGCTCACCACCATGGCCGATACCCTCAACGCCCAAGTTCTTGCCGGTAACACCCGACTCAAAGTGGCGGCCAATATGGCGGTGGGGTACAACAATTTCAATCTTGCTGAACTCAGCGCTTTGGGGGTTTTGGCCACCAATACGCCCGATGTGCTCACCCAAACGACGGCAGACATGGGGTTTGCCTTGCTGATGGCCTGTGCTCGCCGAATCACCGAGAGTGAGCAGTATTTGCGTGCAGGTCTTTGGAAGGCTTGGCGCTACGATTTTTTTGCCGGCGCTGAGGTTCATGGCTCGACCCTGGGCATTTTGGGCATGGGGCGCATTGGCCAAGCCGTGGCGCGGCGCGCGCATCACGGTTTTGACATGCAGGTGCTCTACCACAACCGAAGCCCTTTGCCCGCTGAGACTGAACGCGCCTTGGGGGCGAGTTTTGTGTCTCGCCAAGCCTTGCTTGAACGCTCTGACCATCTGATGCTGGTGCTGCCCTACAGTCCTGAGATGCACCACACCATTGGGGCGGCAGAAATCGCTCGCATGAAGCCCGGCAGCCACCTCATCAACATCGCGCGCGGCGGGTTGGTGGATGAAGACGCCTTGGCCGATGCCTTGGAGCGTGGCCATTTGGGCGGTGCCGCACTCGATGTCTTTGAAAACGAGCCCAGCGTCAACCCCAGACTCTTGGCGCAGCAACGCATGGTGATGACCCCGCACACGGCCAGCTCCAGCCTCAAGACCCGGCTTGCCATGGCCAATTTGGCGGCGGACAATTTGATCGATTATTTTTTGACAGGCTCAGCCAAAACGCCGCTCAATGCGTCGGCCTTGAAGCGAGCGGGTGAGTGATGGAGAGCTCCCTCGTCCTCCTCGTCATCGTGGTGTTGATGGTGTTTGCATTTTCAATGTTGCGCCGCCCAAGGGTGCCAGAGAGCACCGAGCTCATGGTGCAGTTCAAGCAACTGCAAGAAAAACTCGACAAGTTTGAGCGCGACATGAGACGCGAGGTCTCAGACTCGTCCCGCGAGTCGCGCATGGAAATGCAACAAAGCTTGAGCCAGTTCCAAACCAGCCAATCCGAGCAAATGGGGGTGTTGCAAAAAGGTTTGAGTGACTCCTTGAGCACCCAAGTGCATGCCTTGAGCGAGAGCAACTCGCAGCGCCTCTTTGAGGTTCGCCAGACCTTGGATGTGCAGCTGCAGCACCTGTTGGCAAGCAATGCCCAAAAGCTCGATGAGATGCGCCACACCGTGGACGAAAAGCTGCAGTCGACCTTGGAGTTGCGTTTGGGCGAGAGCTTTAAACAAGTCGCAGAGCGCCTCGAGCAAGTCCACCAAGGCCTGGGGCACATGCAAACCTTGGCGCAAGGGGTGGGGGACTTGCAGCGCGTGCTCACCAACGTCAAGTCCAGAGGCATCTTTGGTGAGGCGCAGTTGGAGTCTTTGCTCGAGCAGGTCTTGACGCCCGAGCAATACGGCAAACAAGTGGAAACTCGCCCCAGGAGCAACCAACGGGTGGACTTTGCCATCAAGTTTCCTGGCCGTGGTCTCGAGGGTGAGACCGTCTGGTTGCCCATCGATGCGAAGTTTCCCAGGGACGATTATGAGCGGCTGCTGGATGCGCGAGACCAAGCCGATGCGAGTGCGGCAGAGGCGGCGGCCAAGGCCTTGGAGAGCCGCATCAAGGCCGAGGCCAAGAGCATTGCCGAGAACTATTTGTGCCCACCACAGACCACCGATTTCGCCATTCTTTTCTTGCCCGTGGAGGGCTTGTACGCCGAAGTCTTGAGGCGTCCTGGCCTCATGGACAGCTTGCAGCGCGATCACCGCGTGACCTTGGCTGGGCCCACCACGCTGCTGGCCATGCTCAACAGCCTTCAGATGGGTTTTCGCACGCTGGCGCTCGAGGAGCAGGCCTCCCAGGTTTGGCGTGTCTTGGGGGCGGTTAAAACCGAGTTCGAGCGCTACGGCGAGTGGGTGGCCAAGGTGAGAGAGCAGGTGCAAAAAGCGGCCGACACCTTGGACAAAGCCGACACGCGTGGCCGCCAGATGCGCCGAGCTTTGAAAGATGTGGAGAGTGTCAGTGAGAGCGATGCGTTGGGTGTGTTGCCCCATTTGAGCGCTGTGGCCGCCCAAGATGCGCTCGATGCACCTGAAGAACCCGTAGCACCCGACACACTCGACGCACCGGGTGGGGGCGAATGAAGCGCCAACTCGCACGCTTGATTGCGTCTCAGATTTGTTTGCACTCTTGCATGACGGGCTTGCGACTGGCCGCCCCCTTGATGGCCTTGAGGCTCGGATACGGCGCGGCCCAAGTTGGGGTGATGCTGGCGTTTTTCTCCCTCTCACAGATTTTTTTGGCCCTGCCGGCTGGCCGATTTGCGGACCGCCATGGCATGAAGCCGCTCATCGCAACTGGTGTCGCCATGGCCTCTTTGGGGGCTGGCTTGGCGGTGTTTTTCCCAATCTATCCGGTGCTGTGCTTGGCTGCTCTCTTGACCGGGGGCTGCACCGGGATCACCACGATTGCGCTGCAGCGTCACGTCGGGCGCATGACCCGGGACCACGATGAGCTCAAACTCGCTTTCAGTTGGCTCTCCATTGGACCGGCGATTTCCAATTTCATTGGCCCCTTTAGTGTGGGCTTGTTGATTGACCACTCGGGATTCACCTCGGCCTTTGTCTTTCTAACCGTGATTCCGTTCTTTGCCTGGGTGGGCATTCGCACTCAAGTGCGTCATGAGCCCATCGAGCCCGAGCCCGTACCTGAGGGTCAACGCGCTTGGGATTTGCTCAAGATCCCGATGCTCAGGCGGCTGCTCTGGGTGAACTGGTTCATGTCCTCGTCTTGGGATGTGCACACCTTTGTCGTGCCCTTGCTCGGGCACGAGAGAGGCATCAGTGCCTCGGCCATTGGCACCATCATGGGCGCGTTTGCCATCGCTGCAGCCCTCATTCGAACAGTGCTACCGATCATCGCGCAAAAACTCACCGAGTGGCAAATCATGACCATGGCCATGCTCATGACGGGCGTCGTGATGGGGATCTACCCCTTGGTGTCATCGGCCTGGGCCATGGGGGTGTGCTCGGTGGCCTTGGGGGTGTTTTTGGGGTGTGTGCAGCCCATGCTCATGAGCACCATGCACCAAATCACACCACCCAAACGTCAAGGCGAGGCCCTGGGGGTGCGCTTGATGATGGTGAACGCTTCCAGTGTTTGCATGCCCATGCTGTTTGGTCTGGCCGGTGCCACCATTGGGGTGAGTGGTCTTTTTTGGTGCGTGAGCGCCGTCGTGACGTCGGGCTCTAGGCTGGCTTGGGGGCTGCGAGCGGATAAAAATCTTGGATGATTTTCCACGCCTCTTGCACCGAGTCCACGTGGTGAAACAGCTTCAAGTCATCCTCGCCAATGGCGCCTTCTTCGAGTAAAACCTCGGGGTGAAACACCCGCTTCCAGTAGTTTGAGCCGAATAAAATGATGGGCACGGGCTTGGATTTTTTACATTGCACCAAGGTGAGTGTTTCAAACAGCTCGTCCATGGTGCCGTAGCCACCCGGAAACGCCACCAAGGCTTTGGCACGCATCATGAAATGCATTTTTCTGAGTGCGAAGTAGTGAAAGCGAAAACTCAAGTCCTGTGTGATGTAAGGATTTGCTTGTTGTTCAAAGGGCAACACGATGCCAAGACCGACGTTTTTCACACCCACATCGTGGGCGCCTCGGTTGGCGGCTTCCATGATGCCTGGTCCACCCCCGGTGCAGACATACAAGCGGTCCTTGGGTGCCAAGGCTTTGCTCTCTTCGGAGATCAAGCGCCCGAGCTCTCGAGCTTGATCGTAGTAGACCGAGTTTTTGACGATCGCTTTGGCGCGTCGAATGGTGTTGACGTCACCGCCCATCTCGGCCGATTTCAAGTTGTCTTGCGCTTGGTCTAAACTCGTGAAGCGAGCTGAGCCAAAAATCACCACCGTGTTTTCGATGCCCATTTGGCTTTGATCGAGGTCGGGTTTGAGGAGCTCGAGTTGAATGCGAATGCCGCGCGTCTCGCGCCGAGTCAAGAACTCGGGGTCGGCAAAGGCCAATCGGTTGGCCTCGGGCGCCAAGTTCTCCAGCACCTTGGCGTCTTCCAACGCTTGCCAATCTTTGAGAAGCTCAAAGCTGTGTTGGCCAATTTTGTCATTCATTGCAAAAGCTTTTCTTTAAGGATGGGCCGCAGCAGTGCATCGGTGGTCAGACAAAGAAGGGCCCGTCGTTGCCCGTAAAAGTCCATGGCCAGACTTCATCTCGAGGGCAACGACTTGAAGTCTGCCTCGAGGTTCAAACGCGGCGGCGGTATTCGTTGGTGCGGGTGTCGATTTCGATGCGGTCGCCTTGCGCCACGAAGATCGGCACGGGAATTTCATAGCCGGTGGAAATCTTGGCCGGTTTCAAGACCTTACCGGAGGTGTCGCCTTTGACGGCGGGCTCGGTCCAGGTGACTTCGCGCTCAACCGAGGTGGGCAATTCCACAGAGATGGCCTTGCCGTCATAAAACACCACTTCAGCGGTCATGCCGTCTTCCAAGTAGTTGAGGGAGTCACCCATGTTTTCGGCTTCGACTTCGTACTGGTTGTACTCGGGGTCCATCCACACGTACATGGGGTCTGCAAAATAAGAATAGGTGCAGTCTTTCTTGTCCAAAATGACCTGATCCATTTTGTCATCGGCTTTGAAGACCACCTCGGTGCCGAAATTGTTGAGCAAGCTCTTGAGTTTCATGCGCACGGTGGCTGCGTTTCTACCGCCACGGGCATATTCAGATTTCAACACGACCATGGGGTCTTTACCGTGCATGATGACGTTACCAGCGCGAATTTCTTGAGCGATTTTCATAATAAGTGAGGCTTTGGAGACCAAAGAAGTGGTTGGACGAACTTGAGAGCCAGTCTTCAAGTGAAGCCCTGAATTTTATCATGAACGCTTGTGTTGAGGCGCCTCATGGGCGCCATCCATGATGTGTTGGGCGAAAACTGCCAATTCCTGGGCCAAATCGGGAACACCCCGCATTCTTTGGGCATGGGTCTCGCTCCAATCGCGCCACTCTTGCAGCAAGGCGGGGCTGAGCACGGGCAATGCCGCTGTCGATAAACCATTCCACACCCGCATGAATTGCGCCAAGCTCTCAGGGGCTTGGAGGGTTTGTAAAAACGCCTCCAATTTGGGTCCATGCGCGCCATCGTCTTGGGGGTAGATTTGCCAGATGAAGGGGCGCTGAGCCCAAATGGCTTGCACCAAGGAGTCCTCGCCACGCACAAAATTGAGGTCACTGCGGGCCAGCAGTTGATCAAATTGCGCCTGATCGAGGTAGGGTAAAAAGGTGAGCGTCAAGTTGCCCACAGCGAAAGACTCTTGGTCATGGGCGTGGTTGGTGACGCCCATCTCTTGGAGCACGAGTCGCGTGTGGCGCGCAGCGCGTCCCGGGGCAATTTGCAGCAACACAGGCCTTGGGCGACGGCTCAATTGAGTGAGGAGCTCTTGGAGTGCAGGCGGCTCGTAACAAAACAACACCCAGGTTTCTGTCTCTGGCGCTGTCTTGGTCGCTGTCTTGGTCGCTGTCTTGGTCGCTGTCTTGGTCGTTGTGGTGGACTGGGCTTGAGCCCCGTCGGGCGGGTCAAGTGCTGCCCGGTGCGCTCGCAGTAAGCCCCCACTGGTGGGCGTGAAACCGGGTTGGTAAAACCATTTCGTGAGCCCTAGCGCAGGCCCAAAGAGTTGCGGTGAGGGCAGGCGGTGGATGCCTTGGTAAAAGGCCTCGGCGCTCAAGTAGTCCACGTTGATCCAAGCCCAGCGTGCGCGGGGCTCTTCCAAGAGCCGCTCACCCAGTTGGGTCAGGTAAACCACGGGTAAGTCGCAACCAAAGGCTTCGATGACCACTTGCGCCGGTCCCGGCAGGGCATGGAGGTCCTGGGCGACGCTGGGCCAAGGCCACACGCTCACGCCATGAAGCGTGGGTGCGTGCCCGTTGGGGTGGGCCCAGTGGGGGGCCATCCAGCTCAAATCCTCGGGGTGGTCAACAAAGAGGCGGACGGTGTGACCCTGAGAAGCCAGGGCTTGCGACAAGCGCCAGCACACCCCCAAGTCACCATGGTTGTCGATCACGCGGCAAAACACGTCCCAGACCCAAACACCTGAGGGGTGGCGCTCCATGGCGCGGGGCTTGGGCTCTTTGGGAGGGGTGGTTTTGAAAGGCAAGGCGGTCTCTTCGCTCAAGACGGGATCATTGGATTTTAGGCGCACCTGTTCTGGCTTGATTCAGGCTATAGTCATGCCTCATGAAAAACCATTTCAACGAAACCGCGCTCTGAGCCTTTTCACCATGCAAAAGCCCACAGACCCCACTGGAGCGACTGGCACCACGGGCAGCGCAGACACACCAGCCCTTGACGGCTCCACTCAAGCCTCTGATCCATTAGCGCTCTCGAGCGTCCCGCGCAAAGCCACGCGAGCACGAGCAAAGACTCGGCCACCCGCCAAGACCCTGGGTGTTGATGAGGAGCGTTCAAATAAGCCCTTGGCGAGCACAAGCCCCGAGGGCTCGATCGCTCAGGGCAGTGCTGAGCCTTCAAGTCCCCCAAATAGCTCACCCCCGAGCCCCGCACCAAAACCCTCCGCCCAGCCAGAACGCGGCTTCGCGGACAGCTTGCTCGAGCAAGTGAGCGCCTTGCCAACCTTGCCGGGTGTGTACCGCTACTTTGATGCGCAGGATCAAATTCTTTATGTGGGCAAAGCCAACAGCCTAAAAAAACGCGTGACCAGTTACTTCCAGCGCGACCATGGTGGCACCCGAATCGGTCACATGGTGAGCAAAATTCACCGCATGGAAACCACCGTGGTGCGCTCCGAGGCCGAAGCCTTGATCTTGGAAAACAACTTGATCAAGAGCTTGAAGCCCAAGTACAACATCTTGTTCAGGGACGACAAGAGCTATCCCTATTTAAAAATCACGCGAGCGAAGTTGAGCGCACAGCACACGGCTGCAGGCTTGAAGTCGGCGCCGACAGAGGGTGCCGCGAGCCCCCCAAGCGAGACGACAGCCGAAGTCAACGCTTCAAGAGGGGTGCCCAGCGCAGCACTCAAAACCAACCCCAGGCCCCAAGACATCCCTCGCGTGGTGTATTACCGCGGTGCTGTGGACAAGCAGCACGACTACTTTGGACCTTATCCCAGTGTGTGGGCGGTGCGCGAGGCCATATGGCTCATGCAAAAGGTCTTCAAGCTGCGAACCTGTGAGGACAGTGTGTTTGCGCATCGCTCCAGGCCGTGTTTGCTGTATCAAATCAAGCGCTGCTCGGCCCCTTGTGTGGGGGCCATCCGCGTTGAAGACTACATGGCCGATGTGGAGCATGCCCAGCGCTTGATGCGAGGCGAGACACGCGAGGTGATGGCGCAACTGGAGTCGCGCATGAACGCACACGCCCAGGTCCTCGAGTTCGAGCAAGCCGCTGAGATACGCAATCAAATCAGTGCTTTGTCCAAAGTCCTGCACCAGCAAGGGGTGGAGAGCGTGGGCGACCAAGACGCGGACATCTTGGCCGTGGAAATCAAGGGCGGGCGCGCCTGCGTGAACTTGGCCATGGTGCGCGGTGGTAGACATTTGGGTGACCGGCCCTATTTCCCCGCGCACGTTGAAGACGCCGAAGCGCTCGAGGTTCTCGAGGCTTTTTTATCGCAACATTATGTGGACTTGCCCGTGCCCAGTACCTTGGTGACGAGTCACCCCGTGCAAAAGGAGTTGATTGATTTGCTCGGGCGGCAATCAGGACAAAAAATTCTCTGCGTCTGGCAGCCGCGCGAGCAGCGCAAGGTGTGGCTCGAGATGGCGCAGCAAAATGCGCAAATTCAACTCGCCAGGCTGTTGGCCGAAGAGGGCTCGCAAAAAGCGCGAACCCGCGCCTTGGTTGACGCCCTGGATGTCTTGGTCGAGGACTTGGAGAGCTTTCGCATCGAGTGTTTTGACATCTCTCACACCTCGGGTGAGGCCACCCAGGCGTCTTGTGTGGTGTTTCATCACCACAAAATGCAAGGCGCCGAGTACCGGCGCTACAACATCGAGGACATCACCGGCGGTGACGACTACGCGGCGATGCGACAAGTTTTGACCCGGCGCTACAGCAAAGTGGCCGAAGGCGTGAACTCAGGCGAGGCCAAGATGCCAGACTTGGTCCTCATTGATGGCGGCAAGGGGCAAGTGGGTGTGGCCAAGCAGGTGTTTGAGAGTTTGGGGCTGGACCTCACGCGCTTGGTGGGCGTTGAAAAAGGTGAGGGTCGCCGTGTGGGCTTGGAGGAACTGGTGTTTGCCGATGGACGTGAAAAAATCTACCTCGGTGCCGATTCGGCAGCCCTCATGCTCGTGGCTCAAATTCGCGATGAGGCGCACCGCTTTGCCATCACCGGCATGCGCGCCAAGCGCGCTCGCACCCGAGTGGGGGCGTCGAGCATTGAAGACATCGACGGGGTGGGCCCCAAAAAACGCGCCCGCTTGCTCCAGCGCTTTGGCGGCGTGAAGGGTGTTGCCCAAGCGTCCGTGCAAGACCTCATGGGCGTGGAGGGCATCTCAGAGGCCTTGGCCCAGGTCATTTACAAAGCCCTGCGGTAAAGTTCGAAGACACCCGCGCGACTTCTGACGCGTCAAGAAAAGAGGTGAAGCAACTCGTCCATGCCACCTTGGTCCACACTCACCATGGCCTGTTCTTTCACAGCCGGTTTGGCGTGGTAGGCGACACTGAGCCCACCCGCGTCTTGACACGCCCGCATCATGGGCAAATCGTTGGCGCCGTCGCCCACAGCGATGGCCTGGGACATGGACACCCCCAACAGCGCGCAAGTGTGCTCGAGCATTTTTTTCTTTTCCTCGCCGTCACAAATGTCCCCCCAGGCCTGGCTCAGCAGCTCTCCCGTCAATCGCCCTTCTTGGATGGCCAAGGCGTTGCTGCGTGAAAAGTTGATGCGTAAACGCGCGGCAACTCGATCGGCAAAGTGGGTGAAGCCCCCACTCACCAACACCGTCTGAAGGCCATGGTCTTGGCAGGCGCGCACCCAAGTCTCCACCCCAGGGTTGAGTTGGAGCCGATCATGGTAAACCCGCTCGAGCTCCTCGAGCGCCAAGCCTTTCAAGAGTGAGACGCGTGCGCGCAAACTTTCTTTGAAGTCTTTGATCTCGCCACGCATGGTGGCCTCGGTGATGCGAACGACTTCATCCCCAACGCCAGCGGCTTTGGCCAACTCATCGATGCACTCGATGTTGATCAAGGTGGAGTCCATGTCGAAGGCGATGACTTTAAAGCTCGACCACTGGATAGGCAGCTCGAGGCCTCGCGTTGACAGGCTCGGGGGCAAGGATTGGCGTGGGGTGGGGTGCATGGTTGGTGAGTCTTTTTAACGGGGTCAGGCCAGGGCTTTGGGCTTGAGCGGGTGGCCGAGCTTTTGCAAAATCTCCCGCACGAGGAGGCTTCGGTGTTTGGGCTTTTCACACTCGCGCTCAATGCGCAATTTGTCATTGCCCGCGAGTTTGATGTATTTATTTTTCTGCACCAACTCAATGATTTTGGCCAGCTCCACTGGCGCGTGTGGCGTGAAGGTGATGTGGGTGACTTCTGCACCCGAGTCGACCTTGGCCACGCCATAGGACTTGGCGAGGATGCGCAAGCGGTGCACATCGATCAAGGTCTGTGCTTGCTCGGGGGGTTTGCCGAAACGGTCCACAATCTCTTCTTGCAAGGCGTCAATTTGGGCATCGTTTTTGGCGGTGGCGAGTTTTTTGTAAAACGACAATCGCAAGTGCACATCGCCGCAGTAGTCGCTGGGCAGCAAGGCAGGGGAGTGCAAATTGATCTCAGTCGTGACTTGCAAGGGGCTCAAGAGATCGGGCTCTTGGCCCGCCTTGAGGGCGCGCACGGCCTCGCTGAGCATGTCGTTGTAGAGCTGAAAGCCAATTTCCAGCATATTGCCACTTTGGTTTTCCCCTAAAACTTCACCCGAACCCCGAATCTCCAAGTCGTGCATGGCCAAGTAAAAGCCCGATCCCAACTCCTCCATTTGTTGGATGGCCTCGAGTCGCATACCGGCTTGTTTGGTGAGTCCCTCAAGATCGGGCACCAAGAGGTAGGCGTAGGCTTGGTGGTGACTTCTGCCCACACGGCCTCTCAATTGGTGAAGTTGGGCCAGGCCAAATTTATCCGCACGGGAGAGCAAAATTGTGTTGGCGCTGGGCACATCAATGCCCGTCTCGATGATGGTCGAGCACAGCAGCACATTGAAGCGTTGGGCCACAAAGTCGCGCATCACGCGCTCGAGTTCACGCTCAGGCATTTGCCCATGGGCCACCTCGATGGTGGCCTCGGGCAAGAGTTCTTGCAGTTGAGCCCGGCGGTTTTCGATGGTGCTCACCTCGTTGTGCAAGAAATAGCATTGGCCCCCGCGTTTGATCTCCCTCAGGACCGCTTCACGGATGACCCCAGAGCCTTCAGTGCGCAAAAAGGTTTTGATGGCAAGTCGACGCTGGGGCGCTGTCGCAATCACACTCAGGTCTCTGAGGCCCTCAAGCGCCATACCGAGCGTTCGGGGAATAGGGGTGGCGGTGAGTGTGAGCACGTCAACTTCGCTGCGCATGGCCTTCATCGCCTCTTTGTGACGCACGCCAAAGCGGTGCTCTTCATCAATCACCAGGAGCCCGAGTTGTTTGAATTGAATACTCGGACTCAAGAGCTTGTGCGTGCCCACCACGATATCCACACTCCCATCGGCCAAGCCGGCAATGGCGGCGTTCACCTCCTTGGTGCTTCGAAAGCGTGAGAGTTCTGCGATTTTCACAGGCCACTTGGAGAAACGGTCCACCAAGGTCTGGTAATGCTGCTCGGCCAAGAGGGTGGTGGGTGCCAAGATGGCCACTTGTTTGCCCCCCGTCACGGCCACAAACGAGGCGCGAATGGCCACTTCCGTTTTACCAAACCCCACATCGCCGCAGATGAGCCGATCCATGGGCCTGGGGCTGATCATGTCTTGGATCACCGCATGGATGGCGGCCTTTTGGTCGGCGGTTTCTTCAAAGCCAAAGGCGTTGGCAAAGGTCTTGTAATCATCGGCCGAGAAGCGAAAGGCAAAACCCTCGCGAGCGGCACGCCGAGCGTAGAGGTTCAAGAGTTCGGCGGCCGAATCACGAATTTGTTCGGCCGCTTTGCGTTTGGCCTTGTCCCATTGGGCCGAGCCGAGTTTGTGCAAAGGCGCCTCATCGGCGCTCACACCGGTGTAGCGAGAGACCAAATGGAGTTGACTCACCGGCACATACAGCACCGCTTGGTCGGCATAGACCAGGTGCAAGAACTCTTGCGTGATGGGCTCGCCTTGCTCGTTCACGCCCATCCCCAAGTCCAAGTTCACAAGGCCTTGGTAGCGACCAATGCCGTGGGCGTTGTGCACGACGGGGTCGCCCACTTGCAGCTCGGACAAGTCTTTGATGAGCGCGTCCAGATCACTGACTTGTTCTTGTTTTTTGCGACGCCTGGAAAAGCTGCTGGTTAAAAAGAGCTCGGTCTCGGTGATGAAGTCGATGCCCGCCTCACCCCAGGTGAAGCCATTGGCCAGCGAGGCCGTGGCCAATCCCAATCGAGAGGGGCTGGCGTTGAAGTCCTCCAAAGACTCAAAGAGGGTGGGCTCAACATGGCTGGCATGCAAGAAATCGAGCAAGCTCTGACGCCGCCCTTCGCTCTCGGCCAAGAGCAGCAAGCGGTTGGGGGACTGCTGGGCGTGGCGCTTCAAGAGGCTCAAGGGATCTTCATGACCGCGCTGCACCCGCAGGTCTGGCAGCGCTTGGCTCCAGGAGTTTTCGCTGGGGCTGGGATTGTCTGGGGTGTCTGGGGTGCCCAGCAAAGCGCTGGGTCGCAAGGCCAGTTGGGCATAAGGCTTGGCCTTGAGGTAAAACTCCTCGGCACTCAAAAACAAGGCATGGGGTGGCAACACCGGGCGGTCGGGGTCGCCCGAAGCCAACTTGAACCGTTCGTTCGTGTCGTGCCAGAAATGCTCAAAAGCGCGCTCCATCTCACCGTGCAGCACAACGGCAGCGTTGGCGCCCAAGTAATCAAACACCGTTGAGGTGTCTTCAAAAAAGAGGGGCAAGTAGTACTCAATACCCGCGGTCGCCAGTCCCATCCCCATGTCCTTGTACAAACGGCTTCGCGTGGGGTCACCCTCCAAGAGCTCACGCCATCGGCTCCTGAACTTGCTGCGAGAGCCCTCATCCATGGGAAACTCTCGACCGGGCAGGAGTCGCACCTCGGGCACCGGGTATAAACTGCGTTGGCTGTCGGGGTCAAAGGTGCGGATGGAGTCGATTTGTTGGTCAAACAAATCGACGCGGTAGGGCACGACCGAGCCCATTGGAAAGAGGTCAATCAACCCGCCTCGAACGGCGTATTCGCCGGGGCTCACCACTTGGCTCACGTGCGCGTAGCCCGCCAAGGTCAATTGGTGTTTGAGTTGGGCTTCATCGAGTTTTTGTCCGGTCTGAAAGTGAAAGGTGTATCCTGCGAGAAAGGACGGCGGCGCGAGTCTGTAGAGCGCCGTGGTGGCGGGCATGAGGATCAGGTCTGCCTCGCCTTGGGAGATTTGCCACAGCGTGGCGAGTCGCTCACTGATGAGGTCTTGGTGAGGGGAAAATGAGTCGTAGGGCAGGGTTTCCCAGTCGGGGAAAAGAACACACTGCAAAGACGGCGAAAAAAACTGAATTTCTTCCAATAGACGCTGGGCATCTTGGGCTTGCTCGGTGACCACGGCCAAGCGCAAGCCTTTGCTTTTTTCGCGGTTGGCCAAGTGCGCGATCAACAAGGCGTCCGAGGAGCCTGTGGGCTTGGGTAAACCAAAGCGCTTACCGGGGAGGAGGGTGGGCAAATGCATGAAAACTTTCAAATCGACGCGTTCAAGACGCTCTCAAGGGCGCTGGCGTTGGCCCTTGGCTGAGGAATTGAAAAAAGAGATTTTAGAATGAGGTTCAAAAAGGGGTTGGCTATGCTCAATGAGAGTCGGGGTTTTTTGGTGATGCCTTGCGCGGGATCGGGGCTGAGGGCCGGGGGCGACGTGGCCAAACAGTACCAAATGCTCCAAGGTTTGCCGTTGGTCGTGCGATCTCTACAAAGTCTCTCGCGGGTGTCCTCTGTCAAAAACGCAGTGCTGGTGGTCTCGCCCGAGGACCGCAAGGCTCAAGAGTTGATGCAGGCCTACGGTTGTGCCAGTTGGTTTGATCATTTTAGCGTTCTTGCCCAGGGGGGGGCCACCCGCATGGAATCGGTCCTGGCTGGTGTGAGGTCTTTGGCGGACCTGGGCGCTCAGGAGCACGATTGGGTGCTGGTGCACGACGCCGCTCGTTGCTTGGTCCAAGCGCCGTGGGTCGAGCAGTTGATTCGGGAGGTGGGCGATGATGCCGTGGGTGGGATTTTGGCGTGGCCCTTGAGCGACACACTCAAACAAGCCCGACCTTGTAACCCCATCGCGGGCGACACGGCCGTGCCCAATGAGCGAATTGTCGCGACCGTCCCCAGAGCGCACAAATGGTTGGCGCAGACTCCGCAAATGTTTCGGCTGGGGGCCTTGAGGCAGGCTTTGGAGCGAGCTTTGCAGGAGATGCAGCGCCCCAAGGCGGGCCAAGGAGCTGGCTTGGAGCCCCTGGTGACCGATGAGGCCTCGGCACTGGAGGCCATGGGTTTGTCGCCTTTATTGGTTCAAGCCAGTGCGCTCAACATCAAGATCACGTATGCCGAGGATTTTGTAT
>CAISQQ010000145.1 GCA_903887655.1 uncultured Burkholderiales bacterium | reverse complement strand
GGTGACAACGTGTCGATCACCGTCAAGTTGATCCACCCCATTGCGATGGAAGAGGGTTTACGCTTTGCAATCCGCGAGGGTGGCAAAACGGTCGGTGCCGGTGTGGTCGCCAAGGTCCTCGAGTAAACGCCAAACGTTTTTAGGGGTGTAGCTCAATTGGCAGAGCGTCGGTCTCCAAAACCGAAGGTTGGGGGTTCGATTCCCTCCGCCCCTGCCACCCAACGACTTTGATGCTGGGCTTGGGTCCCAAAAGGACCCCTCCCCAGTGCGGTTGAAGTCTGCGGGTGTTCACCAGGGTTTGTCCCCTTTTTTCAAGCCCGTCTAGGTTTAGGCGGGCTTTCAGTCTCTTCAAAGACACTCTTTTTCTGATAGAAAAGTTCTGCAGATATGGCCAGTACAAACATTGAAACCGTCAACAGCGGCGCAGACAAAGCCAAATTGGCTGGGTGCGCGCTTTTGGTGTTGGGTGCGTTGGTGGGTTTTTATTGGCTCGCCCCTCAAGGCGTGATTCTTCAATGGGTCACTTTGGTGCTGGGACTGGTTTTGGCGGTGGTGCTTTTTCTCACGTCTTACCACGGCAAAGTGCTCACCGGGTTTGGCCGGGATGCTTGGCGTGAGCTGCACAAAGTGGTGTGGCCCACCCGCAAAGAGGCCACCCAGATGACGCTGTATGTGTTTGGTTTTGTGTTCATCATGGCCTTGATGCTGTGGCTCACGGACAAGACGCTCGAATGGGTGTTTTACGATTTAATTTTGGGGTGGAAAAAATGAACAACGAACGCCCAGATGACCACGAACACGATGCGCACGAGAGCGCTGCGGTGCACGACGTCTTGCCCGAGGTCGATGCCTCGGCCAAGCTCACCACCACCCATGCCTCTGGCGTGGAGGTCGATGCGCAAGGTGGCTTTTCACTGCCCCCTTCGTCCAACCCCGATTTGAAATGGTATGTGGTTCACGCATACTCCGGCATGGAAAAAGCTGTGGAGCGCAACATTGCCGAGCGCATTTTAAGAAGCGGCATGGAGCACAAGTTTGGCCGTATTTTGGTGCCCACCGAAGAAGTGGTGGAGATGAAAAACGGCCAGCGTCGCACCACCGAGCGTCGTTTCTTCCCCGGCTACGTGCTGGTTGAAATGATCATGGACGACGAGAGCTGGCACTTGATCAAGCACACCAACAAGGTGACAGGCTTTGTGGGCGGCGCCAAGAATCGCCCCTCCCCCATCTCGCAAGATGAGGTGCAAAAAATCGTCTCCCAGATGCAAGAGGGCTCCGACAAGCCCCGCCACAAAGTGGAGTTCATGGTGGGCGAATTGGTGCGTGTCAAAGAGGGTCCTTTCACTGACTTCAATGGTTCGGTCGAAGAGGTCAACTACGAGAAGAACAAAGTGCGCGTGTCGGTCACGATTTTTGGTCGTGCCACACCCGTGGAACTCGAATTCAGCCAAGTCGAGAAGACGTAAAGCTCTTCATCTTGAGTGTTGCCGCTGGCCTTCGGGCCAAGGGTTGGGCTGCAAAAGCCCTCGAAGCACGCATGCAGGGCTCGCGTTTTCAAAACCCAACGCTTGTTCGCCAATGCACCTCTTTGAGCAATTCAAAGCGTGCCAGAAGAATCCCATTCACTTTTTCGTGCAGCCTCTTGATGGCCCCACAGACTGG
>CAISQQ010000144.1 GCA_903887655.1 uncultured Burkholderiales bacterium | reverse complement strand
TTTGTCGGAGTACTTGAGCGAAATTGAGGGGATTGAGATATACTTGACCTTTCTAGTCGACAAAGGCTTTTGCGCCGCAAATGGCCCAGCGTTGACCTTGATCCCAAAAGGAGCTTGTAGCATGCGTCTCACAACCAAAGGCCGCTTTGCGGTGACTGCCATGATTGATTTGGCCCTGCGTCAGAACACGGGTCCCGTGACTCTGGCCGCCATCAGCCAGCGCCAACAAATTTCGCTCTCTTACTTGGAGCAACTCTTTGGCAAATTGCGCCGTCACGATTTGGTGGAGTCCACCCGTGGACAGGCGGTGGATACACATTGGGGCGAAAAGCCCAAGACATCACTGTGGCCGACATCATTGTGTCGGTGGATGAGCCCATCGATGCCACGCATTGTGGTGGCAAAGAGAACTGCCTGGGCGAGGGGGGTCGGTGCATGACGCATGAATTGTGGTCGAGCCTGAACCAAAAAATGGTTGAGTATTTGGACTCCGTGACCCTGCAAAAATTGGTACAAGACCAATTGGAAAAAGGCGTTCACATCGAAGACAAGCCCAATATGAAGCGCGCCATCTCGGCCGCTCCGGCCTTGAAGCCCATTCGTGTGAATGCGCCCAATTCGGTGTTTGCTTTGGGCAACGCGTTTGCAAAAAACCTCTCGTGAGGTGTTGAGCCGCCGCCCGAGTCTGTCCCTGGGTCGGGCTTGAAGGACGGTGCAAGTCAGCCCCCCACGCTTGGGCCCGCCCAGTCGCCGAATGCCTTTGATTGTTTGAAACCTTATTTTTTTGTAGCAAAGTACCATGACCCCTCATTTCCCAATTTACATGGACTACAGCGCCACCAATCCGGTCGATCCCCGCGTCGTGGACGCGATGATCCCGTGGCTGCGTGAGCATTTTGGCAATCCCGCTTCCAGAAGCCACGCCTGGGGTTGGGAGGCAGAGGAGGCGGTGGAGAAGGCGCGCGCGGATGTGGCGAGCCTCATTGGTGCAGACCCGCGAGAAATCGTGTGGACCAGCGGGGCCACCGAGTCCAATAATTTGGCGCTCAAAGGTGCGGCGCAGTTTTACGAATCCAAGGGTCGTCACTTGATCACGGTCAAGACTGAGCACAAGGCGATTTTGGACACCATGCGCGAGCTCGAGCGACGTGGCTTTGAGGTGACCTATCTGGACGTCTTGCCCGATGGACTGGTGGACCTGGAGGTCTTCAAAGCGGCAATTCGCACCGACACCATTTTGGCCAGCGTCATGCTCGTGAACAACGAAATTGGCGTGATTCAAGACATCCAGGCCTTGGGAGATGTTTGCCGCGAAAAGGGTGTGCTCTTTCACGTGGATGCTGCACAAGCAACGGGTAAAGTGGCCATCGATTTGTCGCACCTCCCGGTTGACTTGATGAGCTTGGCCTCGCACAAAACCTATGGCCCCAAAGGCATTGGCGCCCTTTACGTGCGCCGCAAGCCGCGCGTGAGGCTTCACGCCGAGATTCATGGTGGCGGACACGAACGTGGGATGCGCTCAGGCACCTTGGCCACGCACCAGATTGTGGGCATGGGTGAGGCGTTTCGCATTGCCCAGCTCGAGATGGCACAAGACACCGCGCATGCCCAACATTTGCACCAAAGGCTGCTGGCGGGTCTGAGCGATTTGGAGCAAGTCTTCATCAATGGTCACTTGGAAAAACGCGTGCCCCATAACCTCAACATCAGCTTTAACTATGTCGAAGGCGAGTCTTTGATCATGGGGATCAAAGGCTTGGCGGTGTCCTCGGGCTCGGCTTGTACATCGGCGAGTTTGGAGCCCAGTTATGTGCTCAGGGCCTTGGGTCGCAGCGATGAGCTCGCTCACAGCAGCCTGCGCATCACGTGTGGGCGCTTCTCCACCGAGGCTGAAATTGACTACGCCATTGAGACCATTCGTTTGAATGTCAACAAGCTGCGCGAGTTAAGCCCTTTGTGGGAGATGTACAAAGACGGCATCGATTTGAGCACCATTCAATGGGCGGCTCACTGATTCATCAACGTGCAACAGGGCCCCTTCCTTGAGAAGGCCTTTAAGAAAAGAACTGGGAGAATTCAACATGGCTTACAGCGACAAAGTGATCGATCATTATGAAAACCCACGCAATGTGGGTTCCTTTGAAAAAGGAGACGACTCGGTGGGCACGGGCATGGTGGGGGCTCCCGCTTGTGGTGACGTGATGAAGTTGCAAATCAAGGTCAACCCCACCACGGGCGTGATTGAAGATGCGCGCTTCAAGACCTATGGGTGCGGCTCAGCCATTGCGAGCTCCTCCTTGGTGACCGAATGGGTCAAGGGCAAGACCTTGGATGAGGCGGCTTCTTTGAAAAACAGCCAAATTGCCCAAGAGCTCGCACTCCCACCGGTGAAGATTCACTGCTCCATTTTGGCCGAGGACGCCATCAAAGCGGCTGTGCAAGACTACAAAGCCAAGCACGTCGCCAATGCATGAGTCACGAGGCCCATCCTGTCATGAGACAATTTCTACTTGAAATGGTTTAAAGCGTATGTCCGTTACCCTCACCCCAGCAGCTGCCAAGCATGTGAACCGCTACTTGATCAAACGAGGCAAGGGGCTGGGGGTGCGCTTGGGTGTTAAAACCACCGGCTGCTCAGGACTGGCCTATCAGTTGGAATATGTCGACGAGATCAAGCCTGAGGACGTGGTGTTTGAGGACCTGGGTGTGAAGGTGCTCGTGGACCCCAAAAGCTTGGCCTATCTGCAAGGCACAGAACTCGATTTCGTCAAGGAGGGTTTGAATGAGGGTTTTCGTTTCAATAACCCCAATGAGCGTGACCGCTGTGGTTGTGGAGAGTC
>CAISQQ010000143.1 GCA_903887655.1 uncultured Burkholderiales bacterium | reverse complement strand
TGGCCAGCCTTATCGCCGGTGCCGCTCTCTTGAGGCTTTATTTTCAGTTCCACCACATTCCGATGTCGCTCAGATCTGGAAATCCATTTGCGGCGTATATTTTTTACCTCACCAACTGGAGTGTGATGCCTCTCAGGCGCATCTTGCCCACAGGGGGGCGTTTGGATTGGTCGAGTTTGTTGGTGGCTTATTTGGTGCTGCTCATCAAGTGCATCATTTTGGGCTTTATGGGGGTGTTGAGCCCAGAGCCCATTGCCTTGCTGGTGGATGCGCTTTATGAACTCTTGAACTTGTGCTTGTCAAGCCTCTCCACCCTGGTCCTGGTCTACGCCCTCCTCTCGTGGTTCAGCCCCACGACGCCCATGTTTGATTTGTTGCAAAGAATGGTGTTTCCTCTGGTGGCCCCGATTCGACGCCTCATGCCTGCTACGGGCGCTTTGGACTTGTCGCCGCTCATTCTTTTGTTGCTCCTTCAGATCGGAGAAATCGCTTTGCGAGACCTGCATGTGATGGTCTTGCAGTTCATTTGGACTCAAGTCAGTTGAGGCTTTGGGCCTGTTTTGTGGGTCACTCGTCCAGATCTTTGCCTTAATCCAGCAACATTCCAGCCACACTTCAGCCACAACCCTTGGCCACAACGACCTTCAAGCTGATGCTTGGGGTCTCATTGCGAGTGCAGTTGATACTTTCTCACTGCGTCATTGTGCTCAGCCAGTGTCTCACTGAACTGGCTCGATCCATCACCCTTGGCCACAAAATACAAAGCACGTGACGCGGCCGGGTGCAGGGCCGCGCTCAAGGAGGCCCCTCCAGGCATGGCAATCGGCGTCGGGGGCAAGCCCCCTCTCGTGTAGGTGTTCCACGGGTGATCGGTTTTGAGGTCTTGGCGGGTCAAGTTGCCATTGAACGACTCACCCAGGCCATAAATCACGGTGGGGTCGGTTTGCAGTGGCATGCCGATCTTTAATCGGTTTTGAAACACACTCGCGATCATGGGCCGATCCTTGGCCTGTCCTGTTTCTTTCTCCACAATGGACGCCAAAATCAAGGCGTCCTCTTTGCGGGTGAGGATTTGATTCGGATCTCTGGCTTGCCAAGCAGCATCGAGGTGGCGTTGCATGGATTTGAACGATCGAGCGAGCACTTTCAAGTCAGAGGTGTTTTTGCCGAAGGTATAAGTGTCGGGATAAAAATTACCCTCACCTCGCTCTCCTTCCCGGCCCAAGCGTTTCATGATGTCCTCATCACTCATTTTGGCGCTGTCGTGCTTGAGTCCTTCGGCCTTGTTGAGGGCTTGGCGCCACTGGCGCATCGTCCAGCCTTCAATGAGCGTCACAGACTTCAACGACTCCTCGCCGCGGGTGAGTTTTTGCACCAAGATCCAAGGACTCACCTCTCGGTCAAGCTCATAGCTGCCCGCTTTGACTTCGCGCGCGAGTCCGGAGTACTTGAACAGCGAATAAAGCATCATGCCATTGACTTCAAGGCCAGCCTCTTGGGCCTGGGTGATGAGTTGTTTGACACTCATTCCACTGTCGACTTCAAAGTCAATGGTGCTCACGTCCCCTCGATGGGCCATTGGGAAATGGGCCCAGAAAGCAACCCAGCCCGATAGCACCAGCGCCAAGAGCACCACCGCCAAAAGCAAGAGGCTCAATACGCCACCCTGCTGTGGCTGGGTGTTCAAGTGGCAAGGTGCTTGGGGCTTATCGGGGGTCATCGCGTCAACTCGGTTGCTGGGAGTCTATACTTTAGCCAAAAAACATTCGGAAAAACACACCATCACAGAAAAAACCGAGCTTTGTTCAGGCTCCCCTTTAAAAGATCCCCTTTGTTTTCATCACACCCGCTTTTCGAGCTAAACTGGGTTTTGCCTGTGATTTCATCGAAAGCCGACAAACCCACACCATGACCACTTGCCTTGATCTTGACGCTGCTGCTTTTCATGGACTTTGCCCAGTCACCCATCTCGGTGTCGTGTCCTGCGAGGGGCCAGATGCGGCCTCTTTTTTACACAATCAACTGAGCCAAGATATTTTAGGGCTTCAAAACCAGCAGGCCCGCTTGGCTGTTTTTTGCAATGCCAAAGGTCGCATGCAAGCCACCATGACGGTTTACCGAGAGAGCGAAGAACGCTTTTTCTTGGTGCTGCCGCTCACGCTCTTGGCCCAAACCCTCAAGCGCTTGTCCATGTTTGTGCTGCGCTCCAAGGTCAAACTTCAAGACTGCAGCGCTCATGTGGAGATGGCCGCCGCATTGGGCCACAGTGCGGCAAGTCTGGGGCTGCTTCTTGGCGAGGTGACACCGAGCCTTGCGGCTTGGCATGCGGGCTGTCTCGGCGCATTGTCCACTGACCTGTCGGCCTCAGAGGCTCGAGTCACCAGTCGAGCGAGCTTTTGGGTAAAACTCTACCCGGCTTTGGGACAAGAGCGCTTCTTGTTGATCAAACCCAAGGACTCGTTGTGGCCACTGCCCATGCATCACTTGAGCGAATTGGCCAGTGAGCGATTCCTCCAATCTGAGGTCTTGAGTGGTGTGGCCACCCTTGATGTGGCCAGCTTTGAGCAGTTTGTTCCCCAAATGCTCAACATGGAGTCCGTGGGTGCGGTGAGCTTTAAAAAAGGATGCTATCCAGGACAAGAGGTGGTGGCGAGGAGCCAATTTCGTGGAACCTTGAAGCGGCGCTCCCTATTGGTGGTGAGTGAACACGCTCTCCAACCTGGACAAGCGATCTACGATCGGTCTGATCCCAGAGAGCCATGCGCGCAGGTGGTTCAGGTGAGCACCATGCCTGGGACTGATGGCTTTTTTGTCGCCATCGCCTGTTTTTCCTTGCCAAGCCTCCAGCCCCAAGAGGTTGAGTGGGCCCTGCCGAAAACTCTCGACCTCTCCCCGGGGATCAAGCCAATGACTCAAGTGCTGTGGTCCGAGCATTTGAGCGCATTGCCCCCAGATCAGCCGCCCCAACGCCTGGGGCTCATGGCCCTGCCCTACGCTTTGCTAGAGGACCTATGACGACTTCTCAATTGACCGACTGGCAGGCTTCATCATGAGTTTGCCTATGCGACTGGAGGACTTTCGCTTTGTTCACACCTTGCGTGTTCGATGGGCGGAGGTGGACATGCAAAAAGTGGTCTTCAACCCCCATTACCTGAGCTATGCCGACACCGCCATGGCCGAGTACTGGCGGGCATTGGCGTTTCCCTACGAGTCTAGTCTGGCCTCCCTGGGCGGAGATCTCTTTGTTAAGAAATCAACGGTTGAGTACTTTGCCTCTGCCCGGTATGACGATGTTTTGCAAATAGGCGTCAAGTGCCATCGCGTTGGGAACTCATCCTTGACGTTTCACCTCTCGATTTTCAGGAGCGATGTCTGTTTGACCACGGTGGAGTTGATCTATGTTTTTGCCAACCCCAAAACCGCGCGATCTCTGCCTTTGCCCGCATTGGGCAAACAAGCACTGGAGGATTTTGAAAATCGTTGTCCCGTGAATCAACTGCAGATCGGGGATTGGGAGCAGCTTCGCGAGCAGGTCTCCCCTCTTCGAATGCGTGTCTTTGTCCAAGAGCAAGGTGTGCACGAGAGCTTGGAGATCGATGAGCAAGACCCTTTGAGTTTGCACGCGGCACTCAACAATGCATTGGGG
>CAISQQ010000142.1 GCA_903887655.1 uncultured Burkholderiales bacterium | reverse complement strand
TGATATGAAACTGGTCTCCTTTCTTCATGCTGGGCAAATCCATTATGGAGCGGTGAAAAACGGCAAAGTGATTGACCTGAGTGCTCGAATCGGGGGGCAATATCCCGACATCAACAGTTTCATTGCCCACGACGGCCTACAAGTTGCCAAATCAATTGTGGACGATTGCAAAGGCGACTATCACTTCAATGACGTTGACCTCTTACCAGTGATCCCCAATCCTGGAAAGATTTTCGGCGTCGGACTCAATTACCACGACCACGTGAATGAAGCCAATCAGGCCATAGGCAATCGAAAAGCACCGGATCGAGCCATGATCTTTGCGCGTTGGAAGGAGTCATTGACGGCGCACAAAAAACCCATCATGCGCCCTCGTGTGTCTCATATGCTGGACTGGGAAGCCGAACTTCTTGTGGTGATTGGCAAATCGACTGGCCGCTATGTTCCTAGGGGTAAGGTGTTTGATTATATTTTCGGGTACTCCTGCTTTAATGAGGCGTGCCTGAGAGATTACCAGCGGCATTCAAGTCAAATCAGCCCTGGTAAAAATTTTGAGCAAACCGGTGCCAGTGGACCTTGGCTGGTCACGGCCGATGAAATCCCCAATCCAATGGACTTGAACATCGAGATGCGTCTCAATGGGACAGTGATGCAAAAAGCAAACACTTCCGAGATGATTCATTCCATTGAAGCGACCATCGAATACATCACCGAGTGGATTCGGCTGGAGCCTGGCGACATGATTGCAACAGGCACCATGGGTGGCGTTGGATTTGCCAGAACACCGCCCATTTTCATGAAGCCCGGCGATATTGCTGAAGTTGAAATTGAACACATCGGCATTTTGATCAACACCATCGAAGACGAGCCAGCCCACGGATCTCACTTGTAAAGTCAATCCCCTACACATCGTCTTGTTCAGACCACAAGCATCGGAGTAGCCACGATTGAGAGATTCCATACTGAAATGCTTTCAAGATGGTGATTGATGTGTGTTGATTTCGCAAGCCAATGGACTTGCCCCATTCTAAATAACCATTGAAGACGAACTATGCCTTTATCCCCCCCAACACCAAGACGGTGCATTCACGACAGAGTCATCACCATGTCCGCCTTTCAGCGCGATGATGGCCTCTTTGACATTGAGTCTCATCTTGTCGATACAAAACCGATGCCTATTCATCGAATGATGTCCAAAGAGACCAATCCGGCTGGATCGCATTTGCATGATTTATTGATTCGATTCACTGTCGATGAGCATTTTATAATTCAAAATATAGAGGCTGCTTCGGACACGACCCCCTATCAAATCTGCAAAGAAGCAGAAAAAACCCTCTCGGTCTTGGTCGGAGAACAAGTTGGTAAAGGATGGTCCCGAATCGTCAAAGCCAAATTGCGAGGCACTGTGAGTTGCACTCACTTGATGGAAATGCTCATTCCCATGGCAACCGTGGCATTTCAGGGTATCACGGGCTTGAGATTCAACGTCTCGACGCAAGAACAGGTGAAACCCATCCCAGAACTCATCAACAGTTGCTATGCGTTTGCAGATCACAGAGAAGTGGTGATGCAACTTTGGCCACAAAGTCACAAACCAAAACAATCAAGTTAACTCAACAGTGGCAAGGAGTTGATGGCATGACCGGTGAAATTGCAGAACTCAGCATTGA
>CAISQQ010000141.1 GCA_903887655.1 uncultured Burkholderiales bacterium | reverse complement strand
TTCCACGCTCGCCACTTGTCCCCACCAACGCTCGTCTGACATTTGAGCGAGGACCCAAATGCGTTGCGAGCCGTTGAGCCGAATGCGTGTGGAGAACTCCAGTCGTGTTGACGTGGGCAAAAATTGCAAGCTCGAGATCATGGGCCTGGGGTTGCGCTCGGACAACACGACCAGGCGTTTGACGTGATCTTCAGCGCTTTGAGGACTGTCCACCCACACCTTGAGCGGCACGGAGTGGCCGTTGTCGGCCAGCCGTGGGATGCTCACGTGCACGCGCTCTTGGGTCACCCGTGCTGACTGGGTGAGGTTTTTAAAGAGAACACGAAAATCCTCACTCTCGCGCTCCAAGGCCTGAGCCCGAGCGTTGGAGCGAGGGGCGAGGGCCACGCCAACTCCGATCATGCGAGCACCGCCCAAGCCCAGCAGTGCCAAGAGCTGGGTGAGGGCTTGGAGGGTGTGGCGCTTGGGGTTCATTTCAAACTGCCCAAATAGCTGAGCACTTGCTGCAATTGGGTCTCACTGAGGATGGTTTGATTCTTGAACTTGGGGTCCACCTGGCTCAATCCTTCCGTGGAGAAGTAAGGCGGCATGATGGTGTAGGGGTTGATGCGCCTGGAGTCTTTCACGCGAAGCGCCATCGCCTCGGGGCTCAATCGAGACGCCACGCCCTCCAGATTCGGCCCCAAGTCGCCCATCGCACCTGCGTGCTCGGGGATGCGGTGACACAAGGTGCATTGAGCCTCGCGACTCACCACCAAGGCCTTGCCAGCCTGCACCTTGGCGAAGAGCTCAGTGGGCAAGTCTTGCCCCTGTGCCGTGAGCACTGCCAGGCCCAGCCATAGCGTGAGGAGAAGTTGAGCAAAGGTTCGCGCATGCCCTCAAGTCTCGCATCTGGGGTCGACGGGCTGACTCAGACCAACTCAAGGCCTGAGTTTTTCAAGGGCAAGGCGCGAACCGGTTGACCCGTGGCACGGAAAATGGCATTGATGACCGCAGGTGCCACCACACAAATGGTGGGCTCGCCCACGCCGCCCCAGAAATTGAAGGTCGGTGCGAGCACTGTTTCAATTTTGGGCAGTTGCACCATGCGGGTGATTTTGTATTTGTCAAAATTCGTCTCCACAATGCGTCCGTTGAGCACACTGGACTCGGCTTGCAAGGAGTCGAAGGCATAAGCCACCGAGCCCTCGACTTGCGCTGCCACTTGATTGGTGTTGACCACATGCCCGCTGTTGGTGGCGAGCACCAAGCGGTGAACCTTCACCTTGCCGTCTTTGACACTCACCTCGGCCACTGCTGCTGTGTAGCTGCCGTAGCCCATGAATTGGGCAATGCCTTGGGTGACCCCCGCGGGCAGTGCCCGGCCCCATCCCGCTTTGTCAGCGACGGCATTGAGCACGCGCAGGTGTTGGGGATGGTCTTTGAGCAAGGCCTGGCGAAATGCCAAGGAGTCTTTGCCACTGGCGTGAGCCACCTCTTCGATGAAGGACTCCAAGTAGATGGCGTTTTGATTGGTGTTGACACCACG
>CAISQQ010000140.1 GCA_903887655.1 uncultured Burkholderiales bacterium | reverse complement strand
CCGCCTGCCTCACCTCCTTCGCCTCCTCCTTCTCCTCCCTCTAGTCCTTCTTCGTAGTGCTCGATATCTCTTTAGAATGCAAAGGCCATGGCGTTCCTTTTTAAAATCCTGTCGCGTTTGCCCTTGTCTTGGATGCAGTCCTTGGGCTCGCTCTTGGGTGCTGGCGTGTGGTGGCTCTCCAAGAGCTACCGAGAAGAATTCATCCGCAACACACAGCGCTTGGGTCTGTCCCAGGCGGTCGTAGGGCGTGCGCGCTCGAGTGCCGGGCAGATGGTGGGCGAGTTGCCCTGGATGTGGTTTCGCCCCCGTGAGGTCTCGTGTCTGCCCCATGTGCAGTGGGACGGCATTGAGCTCTTTGAAGCCGCGTTGGCCAAGGGCCAAGGCGTGATGGTGCTCTCTCCGCATTTGGGCTGCTGGGAGATTGGCGCGCAAATGCTCGCCGAGCGCTTTGGCCCCAGCCACGGCCCCTTGATGGCCATGTACCGACCGGCCAGAAAAGCCTGGCTCAACCGATTGATGGAGCGCGCGCGCGATAAACCCCACCTCAAAAGCGTGCCCGCTTCCTCGCAAGGGGTGAGAGAGATTCTTCGCCACCTCAAGCGCGGGGGCTACACCGCCCTCTTGCCCGACCAGGTCCCGCCTGAAGGCCAAGGCGTGTGGGCTGAGTTTTTGGGTCAACCCGCCTACACCATGACCTTGGCGGTGAAGTTGGCCCGCCAAACCGGCGCCACGGCCCTGATGTGTTGGTGTGAGAGACTGCCTCACGGGCAATACGTGGGGCATTTGAGTGCGCTGCAAGACCCCGCGCTCAGCGACCCCAAGGCCTCGGTGCTCGAGGGTTGCCAGGCCATGAACGATGCGGTCGAGCGCCTGGTGCGAGCCCACCCGGATCAATACCTCTGGGGCTACCGGCGTTTCAAAGTCCCCAGGACCTTGGCGCAGGCCTTGCCCACCGAGTCCGCCCTCGCGAGCGACCCCGCCGATGCCAGCGGCGGTGCAGAAAAACGCCCAGCATCTTTGGAACATTCAAGTCTGCCCATACCCCCCAGACCCAGAAGCGAGACCCCCGGTGCGTGGCCCTGGCTCATGGGGCCGTTGTCCGTCTTGCCGCTGCCCGCGCTCAGGCTACTGGGGACGGGGATTGGGGTGTGTTTGTATGCCTTGGCGCGGCGGCGCGGCCAAATCACCCGGCGCAATTTGGTCTTGTGTTTCCCGCACTGGAGCGGTGAGCAAGTGGACCACGTTGCGCGTGCGGTGTTTGTCAATTTCGCCAAAGCGTGGCTCGACCGCAGTTGGCTTTGGCATGCGTCGAGAGACAAGATTGAACGCCGCTTGAACCTGCTCGGGGACGAGGGCGGATTGGCGCTGTTAAAGAGCACCGCACCCTTGGTGATCTTTGCGCCGCATTTTGTGGGGCTGGATGTGGCGTGGACGAAGATCGCCTTGGAGGACAGCCGGCCCATGCTCACCATCTACACCCCGCAGTCCTCGGCCACCGCGGATCAATGGATGAAGGAAGGGCGGGAGCGATTTGGGCGGGTGAAGGTGGGCACGCGCGAGGATGGGGTTCGCGCCTTGATCCAGGGCATCAAACAAGGCCACGCGCTTTATTTATTGCCAGACATGAACTTTGGGCCCGAAGAGTCGATTTTTGTGCCGTTTTTTGGGGTGCCGGCGGCCACCGTCCCGTCCTTGTCCAAGTTTGCCAAACTCTCGGGCGCCCAAGTGCTGCCCATCACCACTCGCATGACCCGCAGTGGCTACGATGTGGTCGTGCACCCCGTTTGGGAGCACTATCCGACCCAGGATGTGCAAGCAGACACCGAGCACATGAATCAATGGCTACAGACTGAAGTCACAGCGCACGTTGAACAATATTTTTGGCTTCACAAGCGATTCAAAACCAGGCCTCCTGGTGAAGCGCCCATTTATTGAGGCCCAGAGGTCCTGGCCAGCCGCCCCCAACCGCCCCCATATGAAACTTAAGACTCGATCGCAGTGGGTTCAGGGTCTTTGACTTTGGGGTGAGTCCACTGCCACAGCTTCAAAGACACCTCGTCCAAGCCCTGGCGTTTGAGAGCGGAGAAGAGCTGCACTTCACCGCCACCGGCTTGGAGTCGGGTGATGGAGAGGGCTTTTTGCGCATCGGTGCGATTGAGTTTGTCCGCTTTGGTGAGCAGCACCAAGAACTGTAAGCCGTCCATGACGCGCGGGCGCATGATGTCGAGCAAGATTTCATCAAGCTCAGTGAGTCCCAAGCGCGGGTCGCACAGCAGCACAATGCCTTTGAGGTTGGGCCGCGTCATCAAGTAGTTGGCCATGACTTGCTGCCAACGGATTTTGTCTTGCTTGGGCACCGCGGCGTAACCGTAGCCAGGCAAATCTGCCAAGACCGCATCGGTTTGGGCCTGGCGCCCGAGGGCAAACAGGTTGATGTGCTGCGTGCGCCCAGGGGTCTTGGAGGCATAGGCCAAGCGCTTTTGCTGGGTCATGGTGTTGATGCAGGTCGATTTACCAGCGTTGGAGCGCCCGACAAAGGCCACTTCGGGCAAATCGTAAGCGGGCAGGTGGTGCAGTTGCGCCGCCGTGGTCAAAAACCGCGCCGTGTGCAGCCATCCCATGGCGAGCTTGACCTCTTCGTCTCGGGTGAGCGGGGCGGGCACACCCTCAGGGCCTGCAGGGGGGGCAAGTTCTGGGGTTTTGTGGGGTTCTTGTGTCATCAAATGGGTAAATTAAGTGGGGATAAGGGTCTGCCCGAGTGAGTCATTGTAGAATCTAAAGTCTTTGTGTGAACACTCAACATTCTTTATTCATGAATTACCTCGTTCAAACCTTCCGCACGTTGGCCTTGGCCGCTTCTTTGGCCTTGAGCGCCCACGTGGCCCAAGCGGCCGATATGCCCGCTGCTGCCCCTGCTGCTGCCAGCGCACCCACCGCACCTGCCAAGCCCGATTTGGCCAAGGGCGAAGCCTGTTATGCCGCCGTGTGCACCGCATGCCACGGCGTTGATGGCAACTCAGGCTCCCCCGAATACCCCAAACTCGCCGGTCAGCACCCCGAGTATTTGGTCAAACAATTGACCGAGTTCAAGTCGGGCAAACGCGCCAACGCCGTGATGATGGGCATGTCGGCGGGTTTGTCTGAACAGGACATGAAAAATATCGCCGCATGGCTCAGCTCCAAAGCGCCCAAGCCCGGATTTGCCAAAGATGCGGCCTTGGTGAGCCTGGGTGAGAAGATCTACCGCGGTGGCGTGGCCGATCGCCAAATCCCCGCCTGTGCCGGTTGCCACAGCCCCAATGGGGCTGGCATTCCCGCACAGTACCCCCGTTTGAGTGGCCAACACGCGGACTACACCGCGCGTGAGTTGTCTTATTTTAGAGACGGCAGCCGTGCCAACAACCTCACCATGAATCAAGTGGCGGCCAAGCTCAACGACAAAGAGCTCAAAGCCTTGGGCGAGTACACCGCCGGTTTGCACTGAACACAGCTGCTTCAATGGGTCGGTGACCGCTTCACCGTCCCCCCCCGAATCCTTGCAGGTGAGAATCCTTCAAGGATTTTTTTTCGCTTCAAACTGGGGCTTCATCCATGACGGCATCGAGGAGCTTGCTGCCCCCCACGGTCGTTCTCGGAAGAGGGGGGAAGCGCGTCCTTTGAAGCGGGTCATTTACAAGTTGCCAAGGCCGCCGAGTCTGTTTAGCATAGAGGGGCCTAAGACGGATGTTGGCGATGCTTGTGCCTAGGCCTATGCCCATCCTTTTGTCTTTGTCTTTGCGTCTTGCCCTTTTTATTCCTGACACTCCTTTCTGTTCCTATCCTCCCCCGCTACCGCTGTCCGCTGCACCCCCATCTACTACCCCAAGGCCACCCACCATGAACCATTTGTCACCCCAAGTGCGCATCCTCCACACTGAAAAAGGCGAGGGTTTGGCGAGCAGTGAAGTCACCTCGCAGCAGGTCTATCTCAAGCGGCGTGAACTGCTCTCGGCCATGGCGAGCGGTGTGGGGGGCTTGGGCCTGGCGAGTTGGGCGTCTCGCCAAGCCTTGGCACAGACCCCAGCGGGTTCGGGCAAACTCGCCGCCTTGAAGGGCCAAGCCTCCAAAGTTGCGGGGGCTTTTGTGATGGAAAAAGTCACCCCCTACAGCGACGCCTCGAGCTACAACAATTACTATGAGTTTGGCACCGACAAAGCCGATCCCGCCAAAAACGCCCACACCTTGCAGACCTCGCCTTGGAGTGTGTCCATTGAGGGTTTGGTCAAAAAGCCCATGCGCGTGGGCTTGGAGGACTTGCTCAAATGGAGCACCATGGAGGAGCGCATCTACCGCATGCGCTGCGTGGAGGGCTGGTCGATGGTGATTCCTTGGGTGGGTTACTCCTTGGCCGAGTTGATCAAAAAGGTCGAGCCCCTGGGCAGCGCCAAGTATGTGAGTTTTGTGTCGCTCGCCGACCCCAAGACCATGCCCTTTGTCGGGTCTGCCGTTTTGGACTGGCCCTACACCGAGGGCCTCAGAATGGACGAGGCCATGCACCCCTTGACCTTGCTGAGTTTTGGCATGTATGGCGAGGTGCTGCCCAACCAAAGCGGCGCGCCCGTGCGTCTCGTGGTGCCATGGAAGTATGGCTTCAAGAACGCCAAGTCCATCGTCAAAATCGTCTTCAGCGACAAGCAGCCGCCCACCGCTTGGAACAAGGCCGCGGCCAACGAGTATGGCTTTTACTCGAATGTGAACCCCAATGTGGATCACCCGCGTTGGAGCCAGGCCACCGAGCGCCGATTGGGGGAGGATGGCCTCTTTGCCAAGCGGCGCAAGACCTTGATGTTCAATGGCTATGAGGAGCAAGTGGCCTCTCTTTATGCAGGGATGGATTTGAAGAAGAATTTTTAAACGCTCGCGTCCTGCCTGTTGGGCTCTCCCTCAAGGCCCTCAATATGCCCCCAGCCCCCAGTTCCTTCAAAGCCGCCTTGCAGCGCCTCTTGCTCCACCCCCGTGCCCCAGCGGGTGTGGCGCTGCTGTGTGCGCTGCCGGGTTTGTATTTGGTCTACGGCGCCTTCACCGAGTCCTTGGGGGTCAATCCGGCCGAGACCTTGATTCGACAAAGCGGTGACCTCACCATTCGGGCCTTGTGTTATGTGCTCTTGGTCACCCCGCTCAAAGACCTCTTGAGGATGCCCGCGATCATTCGACACCGCCGCACGCTGGGGCTGGCGGTGCTGGCCTACGCGAGTCTGCATCTGTTGTGCTATGCGTGGCTAGACATGGGGCTCGAACTCGAAGACATCACGGCCGATGTTTTTAAGCGGCCATTTATTTTTGTGGGGATGGCGGGGTTTGTGGGCTTGATCGCTTTGGGGGCCACCTCATTCAATGCCGCCATCAAAGCCCTGGGCCCCAAGCGATGGAGGCGCCTACACCAGACGGTGTATGCACTGGCCGGGTTGGCGGTGCTGCATTTTTATTGGATGCGTGCGGGCAAACACCGCTTTGACGATGTGATCTTTTACGGCGCGGTTTTGGCGCTCTTGCTGCTTTACCGCGTGGTGAAAGTGCTTCGGGAGCGTCTCAGCTCCCCTTAAAAAGTGCTGCCATTGAGGTTGATATGGAGGTTGATATGGAGGCTGCCAGAGAGACTGACAATGGGCCTCGTTCCTCAGTCGAGCAATTTCTCCAAGCGAATTTGGTCAGCGGTCGTTTCGCGCTCGCGAATGAGATGCCACTGCTCAAGATCGACCAAGACCTCTGCGGCGCGTCCGCGGGTGTTGTAGTTGCTCGACATGCTGGTGCAGTAAGCCCCAGCGGAGAGCACAGCCAGCACGTCACCGGCACAGACTTGAAGGGTGCGCGCTCGCCCGAGCCAGTCGCCACTTTCACAAACAGGGCCCACCACATCGTAGACGCCAGGCTCGGCGCTCGAGTGCAGTGACACAGGGGCGATGGTGTGAAAGGCCTGGTACATGGCCGGACGCGGCAAATCGTTCATGGCGGCGTCGACGATGCAAAAGTTCTTGTGCTCGCCAGGCTTGACATACTGCACCGTGCTCAAGCACACCCCGGCGTTGCCCACCAAGGAGCGGCCGGGCTCGACCATGACCTGGCGCTCACCAAAGCCGCGGGCGTCGAGCACGGCCCACAGGGTCTTCCACAGCTCGTTGGCGTCCGGTGGGGTGTCGTCTTGGTATTGAATGCCCAGTCCCCCGCCGAAATCCAAGTGGTGGATGGCAATCCCGTGTGACTCGATTTGTTCGACCAAATCGAGCACGCGGTTCAAGGCATCGACATAGGGCTCGGTGGTGGTGATTTGGGAGCCGATGTGGCAGTCAATGCCCTCAATGCGCAGGCCCTTCAAGGTCTGGGCGTGCTGATAAAGCGCCAGCGTCTCTTCGTGGGCAACACCAAACTTGTTGTCCTTCAAGCCTGTGGAGATGTAGGGGTGGGTTTTGGGGTCCACATTGGGGTTGACGCGAATGCTGATGGGCGCGACAAGTCCCAATTCCAGCGCCACGGCGTTGATGACCTCAAGCTCGGGTGTGCTCTCGACGTTGAAACACAAAATCCCTGCTTTCAAGGCGCGGGCAATTTCTCCGCGGGTTTTACCCACCCCCGAAAAAATCACGTCTTGGGCCTGGCCGCCCGCGGCCAAGACCCGGTCCAATTCACCCTCAGAGACCACATCAAAACCACAACCCGCCCGGGCAAAGAGCTGCAATATCGCCAAGTTGGAGTTGGCCTTCATGGCGTAGTGCACGCGCGCACGACGGCCCGCAAAACCGAGCTGGTAGCGCTTCAAGGCCGCGAGCATGGAGTGCTTGGAGTAAACGAACAAGGGCGTGCCCAGCTGCTGGACCAAACCCGCGAGCGCAACGCCCTCGAGATGCAATTGTCCCTCGGTGTAGTGCAGCTCAGGCGCACCCGGCAGGGGGGTGTTGGGGCTGATGAGGCCTTCGGGGGACTGGGTTTCACTGGGGCTGGTGTTCATGGGGTGCGGGTGGGGGAAGTTGAAGACGAAGGTGTCGACGTTGGGGTCGACAATGGATCAAACTTGGGGGCAGGCTGGGTCTGAGGCCCAGCGGGCGGTGGGGGCAAGTACAAGGGACCGCGTTGACCACAAGCCGAGAGCGTGAGCCCCAGGGTCAGCCAAGCCGCCCAGTGCCTGAGCAGTCGATTGGGTCTTGGGGTGCAGGGCAAAGAGCGTGGGCAAGGCATGGGGTTCACGGCGTTGATGCCTTCATGGGTCAAGGCGGGGGGAGAGGGCGGGTGACAAAGGAGCAAGTTCAAGGCTGGGGTCAAAAGCAGGGCCAAAAGCCGGGTCAAGATGCAAGATTGAAGAGCAAGATCCAGCCACTGCGGTGAAGATCTGGCGTTGAATCTGGGGGTGCATGGGACCTTGATCTGGCGTTCACGCCAACCCATTCTAAATTAAGGCGCAGTCTTTCTTTTTCGCTCCCTCCTGCTCCCTCCTGCTCCCTCCTGCTCCCTCCCGCTCCCTCCCGCTCCCTCCCACCCCTTCCCACAACCACTGGGGATTCCTGGTAAATGCTGGGGTCTTTTGGCCCCTGCAAACTTCACCCCTTCGGCTTTCATGGCCTGTCTCTAGCCGTGCTTGCCCTGCAGGCTTTCAACAAACCATTAAACTCTCGACCTGCGCAGTCCGAGTTGGATTGCGCCCAACGTGTGACCCACCGCCATGACCGATACAGAATTTTTAGACCTCGCTGAGCAAGCGCTTGAAACGCTCGAGGACGCCATTGATGAACTCAATGAGACCACCGACATGGACGTGGACGCCCAGCGCGTGGGCGGCATGATCACCTTGGTCTTTGCCAACCGCAGTCAAATCGTGGTGAATTTACAAAAGCCTTTGCACGAGATTTGGCTCGCCGCCCAAAGCGGGGGCTATCACTACAAATGGTCAGGACAGGCCTGGCTTGACACCAAAACCCACGTGGAATTTTGGGGGCAATTGAGCGCCGACATGAGCCGCCAGTCAGGCCAGCCCGTGCAGGCGGCGCTCTTTCACACCCGATAGCGTCCAGTCACCCGACGTGCCTGAAGTGCCTGATGGGCCTGGTGGGCCTGAAGGGGTCAATGCGCGCTTAGTTTTTAAAAATATCGAGAATTCTTTTCTTCTCTTCGCTGCTGGTGGACTCGGCGGTGTTCGTGGCCGAACTCGGTGACCCAGGATTGCCGCCATAGGGCTGGCCTGCCGGCGCGCCCAAGCCCCCCGAGGAGGATCCCGTCGGATAGGCCAGCGGGGCGCCCCCTGAGCTGCTGTCCCCCAGCCCCAGGCTCGTGATGCCGGTGGTGCGG
>CAISQQ010000139.1 GCA_903887655.1 uncultured Burkholderiales bacterium | reverse complement strand
TGAGCGACACGGGCTTCACCGCCGGTTTGCAATACCGCTTCTGATCGAGTGCCCGGGACTCTCCTCTCGAGAGTCCCGGCATGAGTTGTTGATCGATCGAGTGGTCAATGATGCGTTGATCATCCAGGCCTTTGCGTTTAACGCGGGCCTGGTGTTGTTTCTGAGCCTCTGAGCCCCTCGAGCTTTCCAATGGGAAACAGATCGGTCATCGAACCCCATTGAAATGCTTGGTAGCCCCCATCATGATGAGCGCCCTCAAGTTTTGCCCATCGGTGCCGATTTCACCATACAGACATAAAACCTAGGGTAAACCCGATAAAAAGAACACTTTAGTGGTGGTTCTTGCCTGATTTTGTAACGCTACCGCAACACTATACCCACGCCAAGCTCAAAAGTCTTTGCGTCAAACTCCTGCCTCTGGTGAAATACTGACAACTTCCCAATAAAGGGGGTTGGCCTAGGGTCGCTGCTTTCAATTCAATTCTAAAAAGCGGCTCAACGCTCTTATTTAAACCTTGGAGAATCTTTGACATGAAAAAAACACTAGTTGCGATCGCTTCTCTAGCCGCTTTGGGCGCGATGTCCACATCGGCTTTGGCCCAGTCTTCTTCTTCCATTTATGGTAATTTGGACCAAACTTTGGTTCAAACCAGCCAAGGTGGCAAGTCAGCCACCAATTCTGGTTCCAACAACAACTCTTCTTCCTACTGGGGTATCACCAGCACGGAAGACATGGGTGGCGGCTTGAAGGCTTCTTTTGACCTCCGTTCAGAAATCACATTGATGACAGGTCAAGCGGCTTCAACCAGCACATCAGCAACCAACAATGGCCAAACATCAACTGCAGCCATCACACAAAACACCATCACCCAAGCCGGTGACAAGCCTGCATTCTTTAACCGTGGCGCGTTTGTCAAATTGGCCAGCGACAACTTTGGTGCCGTCACCATCGGCCGTCAAGGCGATGCATGGTGGATTGCACAAGGTCAAGTCAACACCACCACCGGCGCATCTGGCGGTTTCGGTAATTTGACAGCCATGCAAACCAACACCACGAACACCAACTTGATCGGCGGCTCTAACCCCACCATTTTGGCCAACTACATGGGTTCTGCCACTGGTGCTGGTGCCAACGTCAACCCCGCTTTCTACCCCGTGTCCGAAGCCTTCATGGGCGGATTCAGATTTGACACACCCGTTATCGCTGGCTTCCAAGCGTCTTACCAAATCGGCGTGCCAAAAGTGTCTTACAACGACGCTGGCTCAGCCAACAACGGTTACGCATGGGCCTTGGGCTATGATGGCATGGGTGCTTCAATCCGTGTGGCTGAAACCGCTCGCAATGACTACTCAGGCGCCAAAGTCTGGACACAAGATTTGATCGGCGGCACGTTCACCATGGGTCAATGGAAATTGGCTTTGTCGACCAACAAGAGCAAGTTCTCTGGCTCTGCAGCGACTGCTGGCGTAGACGGCTCCACAGCCACAGGCCTTGGCGTGTTCTACACCATGAGCTCGGCTTTGACATTGAACGTGGCTTATGGCGAGTTGAAAGACGACGTCAAATCAGCCAACACCTTCAAGCAAACTTCTTTGAACGCCGTTTACAAATTGTCACCACGCAGCAGCATCTATGGCGGCATTTTCAACGGCGTGAACGCTGGTACCATGAAACAAACCCCCATCTATGCTGGCAACAGCACAGACACATTGGGTGCGACTGTGAATGCTTACACAGTCGGTATCAAGCACACTTTCTAATTCAAACGCTGACGTCTCGTCAGTTTAGAATTTAAAAGATCAGACCCCGCGGTTTTTCGGAGCCGTGGGGTTTTTTTATGGGGAGATTGAATCCAATGAAGACGACACTGCTGAAAACCTTCGGCTCCATGGGGCTTGGGCTCTTGTTGGCCTGGGCGGTGAGCGCCAACGCCAAGGAGGACTTGTTTCGCGTCACGCTCTTGGGCACAGGCACGCCTGTGCCCAGTGTTGAGCGCTTTGGCAGCAGCACACTCATTGAGGTGGGCGAGCAGCGCTTGCTGTTCGATTTTGGTCGGGGGGTGAGCATTCGCTTGAATCAGTTGAAGGTGCCCATGGGCTCGATTCAGGCGCATTTCTTGACCCATTTCCACTCGGACCACACCAACGGATTGCCCGATCTTTGGCTCACCGGCTGGTTGCGTCCCCTTTATGGGCAAAGGAACACGCCCTTCATCATTTACGGGCCCCGAGGACTCAAGGAACTCACCACCGGTTTGACGGCCGCATTTGCCCCGGACATTCGCACCCGCGCGGACGATGAGAAGTCGCCCCTCCTGGGCGTCACGTTTGAGCCGCATGAGATTGAAGCGGGCGTGGTTTATGAGCACCAAGGCGTCAAGGTCACCGCCTTCAACAACGATCACAGTGACAAGGTCAAACCGTCCTTGGGCTACAAGATTGAATACAAGGGCAAAGCCGTCGTCTTATCGGGAGACACCAAGTACAGCGACGAGGTGGTGCGCCAAAGCACGGGGGTGGATTTGCTCGTTCACTGCGTGACCGTGATCCCCGAGGACTTGCTCCAGCAGTATCCGCAGTACAAAGCCATTTATGACCACCTGTCCTCGCCAGAAGAAGCGGCTCGTGTCTTCAAAGCGGCTCAGCCCAAGCGGGCGGTCTACAGCCACATTGGCTTGAATGGCAACGCCAAGGTCCAAGACTTGGTGGAACGAACCCAAACGGTGTACAGCGGGCCTGTGGTCGTGGGCGAGGATTTGATGGCCTTCGATGTGTTGAATGGAGCGCGTTGACCCCATGGGCCCTGAGCCCCGCAGAGGCGCCGTGTCAGAGTTGTGGTGACGGACTGGCGTGCTTTTACTTCAAGTGCCCTGCGGCGAACGCAATGCCCTCCAGGGTGTAGGCGCCGCAGCCTGGCGCGCTGGTGTTCAAGTGCTCAGCACCGAGACCAGGAATGCGCCCAAGCAAAGGGGCGTTGAGGTGGGATTGCAACGTGACGATATTGCCCTCCAAATGGGGCATGTCGGGCTGCAGGCAATTGGCCACCCAGCCCAGCAGTGGCAAGCCTCGAGATGCGATGCTCTCTTGCGTCAACAGGGCATGGTTGATGCATCCCAGACGCATGCCCACCACCATCACCACCGGTAAATTCAAGGCTTGGGCAAAATCGCCCAAGCTCTGGTGTGCGTTGATCGGCACCAAAAATCCGCCCGCCCCTTCCACCACCACCGCATCGCAGCCGTCGGCGAGTCGTTGGTAGCTCTGCACCATGACGTCCAAGCTCAATTCAACCCCACAGTCTTGGGCCACGAGGTGCGGGGCAGCGGGCTCGTCCAAGATGTAGGGACAGATCGATGGGGCTGTCAGTGGGGAGGAGGAGTCCAATGATGAGCGAGTTGGTGTTTGTACAGCGGGGTGGGCGAGCGGCGGAGCAAGGCTCGCCAGCAGCAAGGTCTCCAAATCCTCGTTGACCCTGACCCCTTGTGAGTTGAGGGTCGTGCCGGCCACCACGGGTTTGAAGCCCACGGTGTGGCGGCCCAGCAGCCGAGAGCGCCAAATAAGCGCAGCCGCCACCAAGGATTTGCCCACTTCGGTGTCGGTGCCGGTGATGAAGACACCGCCTGTCCAAGCGTTGAGTGTCGTCATGGGGCACCTGAGAGGAGTTGCGACTCGGCGCGTTGAAGGGCGGTGACGAGTCGAGCCACATCGTCCAGGGTGTGCTGCGCGCAAAAGGTGATGCGCAGTCTTGCGGTGCCCGCCGCCACCGTGGGTGGGCGAATGGCCACGGTCAAAAAGCCCGCCGCTTGCAGGCTCGCCGAGGCGCTCAACGCGTGCCCGTTGCTGCCCACGATCAAGGGTTGAATGGGGCTCCAACTCGGCAAGCGTTGCCAGCGCTTGAATTGTGCCTGCGAGCGCCAGCATTCAATCAAGGCATGCAAGTGGGCTCGCCGCTGTTGGCCCTCAGCGCCTTCGATGAGCGTGAGGCTTTGAAGGGTTGCGTGGGCCATGGCGGCGGGTGAGGCGGTGCTGTAGATGTAGGGGCGGGACTTTTGAAAAATCCATTGGGTGAGCGCTGCACTCGCGCAAACAAAGGCGCCACTCACCCCGGCGGCTTTGCCCAATGTGCCCATGTAGACGATGCGATGGGAGCGCACCTGGAGGTGCTCGAGCGCACCGTGGCCCAGCTCACCCAAGACGCCAAAGCCATGGGCATCGTCGAGCACCAAGAGCGCATCAAAACGCTCGGCGAGCTCGAGCAAGGCGTGTACCGGTGCCAAGTGACCGTCCATGCTAAAGAGCGTGTCGCTCACGATGATTTTCAAGGCACTCGTGTCCGCTGCCAAGCCGCGTTCCAAGGGCCCCAAGTCTTCGGTGTCAAACACCTGGAGTTGAAGGGGGCCTTGCTGCTTGGCCAAGCGGATTCCATCGATGATGGAGGCGTGGTTGAGTCGGGCCGAGTAAATGCTGGGCGTGCCTGTTCTTATTCGGTCAGTGGCTTGGAGCTCAGGCGCTGGAGCGAAGCGCGCGAGTGATGTCAGCGCGCCCATGAGGCTCACATTGGCCGCATAGCCGTTGGCAAAGAGCAAGGCCTGTGCATCCGGGATGTGGGGCGACTGCCACGCTGCCAATCTCGCCTCCAGGTCTTCGTGGGCCTGGGTGTGGCCGCTGATCAAATGCGAGGCGCCAGACCCCACCCCCCAAAGACGAGCCCCATCGATCAAGGCTTGCGTGATCCTCGGGTCGCTGGCCAAGCCCAAATAATCGTTGGAGCAAAAGGTGGTGAAGTGCTCTGGCCCAAAGCGCTGCGCGCTGCTGGTGGGCGTTTGGGCAACGCGGCGAAGCCTGAGCAGGCCGCTCAATTCCAGTTCTTGGAGCGCGCGCTGGGCCAAGTCTTGCGCCCCCAAGGGGCTGGGGGAGAGGGGGGGCGTGGGCACCTGTTCGGGCGGGTGGGGCACTTGCATCTCAGTGCTTCAGGCTCAAATTCAAGGCGCGCTCGATGCCCTTGGACATCCACTCGATCTCGCCTTGCGAAATCACATAGGGGGGCATCACATAGACCGTCTCGCCAATTGGTCGAATCAGGAGCCCTTGCTCCAGAGCGTGGTGGTGCATGCGGCTGGAGAACTCGGGGTGGTCGTGCGCGCATTGGGGGTGCAGATCAAAGGCCACGATGAGGCCGGTTTGGCGCTGGTGAACGAGTCGATCATCGCTTTGGGTCCACCGGAAAGCCGCTTCAAGTGAGCGGCTGAGCTGGAGGTTGTTCGCCAGGATGTGGTCACTCTCAAAGATGGCCAAGGCGGCCAAGGCCGCGCTGCACGCCAACGGGTTGCCGCTGTAGGAGTGCGAGTGCAAAAAGCCTTGGGCCATCTGGTCGCTTAAAAAAGCGTCATAAACGGTGTCGGTGCACAGCACAATGGACAAGGGCAAGTAGCCAGCACTGATGCCTTTGGAGAGGGTCAAAAAGTCGGGCCAGATCTGGGCGCTTTCACAGGCAAAAAAAGTACCCGTGCGACCACACCCCACCGCGATCTCGTCGGCAATGAGGTGCACACCGTGTTGGTCACACAAGTCGCGGGCGAGTTGGAGGTAGAGCGGCGAGTGCATCGCCATGTGGCCCGCGCACTGCACGCGCGGCTCCACAATCAAGGCGCTGATGTGCTGGGCGCGCAGCTCGAGGAGTTCGCCCAAGGCTTGCGCCGCACGCTTGGCGACATCGTCGGGGGTTTCTTGTCCTTGGGCTTGCCGCGCGTCGGGGGACATGACGGTGTGCACGCCCTTGATCAAGGACTCGTAGGACGCGCGAAAGAGCGGCACATCGGTGAGTGACAAGGCGCCCAGGGTCTCGCCGTGGTAGCTGCTCGCGAGGCAAATGAATTCATTTTTTTGGGGCTGGCCGGTTTGTCTCCAAAAGTGGTGACTCATCTTCATGGCGATCTCGACGGCCGAGGCACCGTCGCTGGCGTAAAAAGCGTGCCCCAAGTGGTGTTGGGTCAAGGCCGAGAGTTGTTCAGACAGCTCCACCACGGGCGGGTGGGTGAGGCCTGCCAGCATGACGTGTTCAATGCGGCCCATTTGCTCTTGAATGGCCGCATTGATGCGGGGGTTGGCGTGGCCAAAGAGGTTGGTCCACCAAGAACTGATGCAGTCCATGTAAGCGCGGCCTTGGACGTCGTAAAGCCAGACCCCTTCGCCCCTATGGATGGCCAAGGGCGCCGCTGCTTGGTGGTGCTGCATTTGGGTGCAGGGGTGCCAAACGCTCAAGCGACTGCGCTGGCCCCAGTCGGGCGCGAGAGTTGGGGGTGAAGTGGCAGGCAATGTGGACATGTCGGTGGGGCGAGAAGACGCGCAAACGCGCGCTTTTGAGCGTAAAAAAGCCAATATACTACGCTTGAGACCTCAGGCTGGGCTTTCAAGATCCACCCGAGGTGCAATTTTAAGATTTGTTGGTGTTGGCGCTTCGCTTGGTGTCGCTCAACACAGGCCGCATCTCCTGCCTGCCACAGAACCCCACTCGGACAATGATCCATGACCACCCTCCTTTCTGAAAGCCCCATGACTTTTGTGCCTGTGGGCTCGATGGCGTCCCAGGCCACGCGTGCAGCCCCAGCCATGGAGCGCCTGAGTCTGGCCCACATTCAGGCGCTTTTTGACCTGCCTTTCAACGACTTGATGTTCCAAGCGCAAACGGTGCACCGCGAGCATTTCAACCCGAGTGAAGTGCAGCTCTCGACCTTGTTGTCCATCAAAACGGGGGGTTGCCCCGAGGACTGTGCCTATTGTCCGCAGTCGGTTCACCACGACACCGGGGTGGATGCGACCAAATTGATGGACGTCGATGAGGTGCGGCAGGCCGCGAGTGCGGCCAAGGCGCAAGGGGCGAGTCGGTTTTGCATGGGGGCAGCGTGGCGCGAGTTGCACGAGCGAGATGTGGACAAAGTCGCCGCCCTGATTGGCGTGGTGAAAGATTTGGGGATGGAGGCGTGTTGCACCTTGGGGATGCTCACCTCGTCTCAGGCCAACACCTTGAAAGCGGCGGGTCTGGATTACTACAACCACAACTTGGACACGGCGCCCGAGTTGTATGGCGACATCATCTCCACGCGTGTCTACCAAGATCGGCTCGATACCTTGCAGCACGTGCGGCAAGCGGGCATGCATGTGTGCAGCGGCGGGATTGTAGGGATGGGCGAGAGCCGAGCCCAACGCGCGGGTTTGATTCATCAATTGGCCAACCTGGACCCCTACCCCGAGTCGGTGCCCATCAACCACTTGGTGCACGTCGAGGGCACGCCCTTGGCCACCACCCAGGCCTTGGATGTGTTTGAATTTGTGCGCACGATTGCGGTGGCCAGGATCACCATGCCCACGGCTCGGGTGCGCTTGTCAGCAGGCCGCCAAGAGATGGGGGACGGCATCCAGGCGCTGTGCTTCATGGCTGGGGCCAATTCGATTTTTTATGGCGACAAACTCCTCACCACGGGCAACCCCGACTGGGCGAGAGACCAAGCGCTCTTGTCCTCGTTGGACATCCAAACAGTTTGAACCCCGTTAGAGGGTCCTGCCTGGCTCCTTCCCAGCGATAGACAGCTGGCTTGGCATCGAGTTCAAACCCTTCTCATCCCGTCAAGCGCCAGGCCAGCGAGCACCACCTCAGTGCGCGCTGCACCACAAGGGTGAGTCTTGCTGGATATTGGGGTGGCCTGCCAATTCATTGTTGAAATATTACAACAAGATGACTGGCTAAAAATAGCTCAATTACCGACCAAAATCCCCCTTAAGTGGGTACTTAATATTTATTTATATCGGGTTTATCTGTATCGGGTTTACCTTGCTTCGTAGTGGCCCGT
>CAISQQ010000138.1 GCA_903887655.1 uncultured Burkholderiales bacterium | reverse complement strand
CCCCGTTGCAGATTGGCTCGGGGGACACAGCAGCGTGAACCAAATGTGCCAACACATCCAGACTTTTTTAAACCACTGGCTCATTGAGCTCAGCAAGGACCACCGCAGCTATGTGACAGTGGCCTTGGGTTGCACCGGTGGACAACACCGCTCGGTGTATTTGGTCGAGCGACTCGGTCAGTTGTTCAGCAAAAACTGGGTGACCCTCACGCGCCACCGCGAGCTCGAGCTGCTCCAAGCGCCCAAGCCCTGAGGGCGTTTGCGCCCAAGAGACCCTTAGAGGAGCGCGCGCAAGAGATCCTCCACGGGTCGCGCCAACCCCATCTGGGACCAAGCTGAAGGTTCACGCCACTCGTGCCCAGGCCAGTCAAACCCCTCGGGCGCTTGCCAATAAAAAGGGTGAATGCGCAAGGACTTGTGGGTGAGCTCATGCTGCACCACGTCGAGGGGTCTTGGCGCAGTCAACGCTCGGCGCGGGGCTGCAGACTGCTCCCTCTTCTTGGACAACCAAGGCGAGACGGCTGTGAGCAAGGCCGCTTCGCTGTCAAACTCAGCAAATCCGTAAAGTCCCGCCCAAATGCCTTGTTCGGGCCGTTTGAAGCCCAACACTTCACCCCGGGGGTTTTGCGCGATGAGCCAATAAAGCGCCAGAGCGGTGCGTTTGATTTTTTTGCTTTTGTAAGGGATCTGGTCCACCAAGCCTTGGCGCTTGGCCTCACAAATGTTCGCCATCGGGCAGACCTCGCAGCGGGGGACCTTGGGCTTGCACACCGTGGCCCCCAGATCCATGATGCCTTGGGTGTAGGTGGGCATGCTCTGCGCTTTCTCGGGCAAGAGCGCCTTCGCGACCTGAGCGAGCCACTTCACGCTGGCACTTTGCGCCAAATCGCCCTCAAAGGCCAGGACTCGAGCGATCACTCGCCTCACATTGCCATCGGTGATGGCGCAGCGCTGTTGAAAGCACAGCGAGGCAATGGCCGCCGCCGTTGACTCACCAATACCCGGCAAGGCCATCAAGGCATTCATCTCTTGTGGAAACACGCCCCCATGCTCTTGGGTGACCGCCATCGCGCAGCGGTGCAAATTGCGCGCGCGCGTGTAATAACCCAAGCCCGACCACAGCGAGAGCACCTCATCGATGGGGGCACGGGCGAGGTCTTCGACCCGGGGGAAACGCGCCATGAAGGCCTGAAAATAAAGCTTCACCGTGCTCACCTGGGTTTGCTGCAGCATCACTTCCGATAGCCACACGGGGTAAGCCTCCAGCCTCTCTTGCCAAGGCAGGTCGTGGCGACCGTGAAGCTTTTGCCAAGCCACCAAGGTCTTGGCAAAGTCTTGGGGCAATGCACTGCGCGCTGGCACAGCGAGGGCGGTTTTTAGCGCTTTTGGCATGTGGGGCAATAAAAAGTCGAGCGCTGGCCTTGCCGCATGGAGCGCACTGCGCTTTGACAGACCCGGCAGGGTTCACCGGCGCGGTCATAGACCATCATCTCGAGCTGAAAGTACCCCTCTTGACCGGCCGCGCTGGAGAAATCTTTGAGCGTGCTGCCACCCACAGCGAGTGCGCGCTGCAAAACGCGCTGGATGGCTTCGCGCAGTTTGTCCACGCGTGGCTTGGAGAGTTTGCCCGCCGCCACCTTGGGGTGAATGTGGGCCAAAAACAAGGCCTCATTGGCATAAATGTTCCCAACCCCCACCACCACACCCGCGTCGAGCAAGACCGTTTTGATGGCAGCGGTTTTTCCGCAAAGGGCCTGCTTGAAATAGGCCGTCGTGAAGTTCTCCTCCAAGGGCTCTGGCCCCAAGTGAGCCAGTAATTTTTGCGCCGCCGCGTCTGACTGCGACCTGGCAAAAACCACCGCCCCAAAGCGCCTGGGGTCTTTGAGTCGCAAAATGCCAAGACTGGTGTGCATCTCAAAATGGTCGTGAACCCCGGCCTCAGGCAAGTGCTTGGCAAATCGCAAGGATCCTGACATGCCCAAATGCACCAAAAGCAAGCCTTCACTCAAATCCACCAGCAAATACTTGGCCCGTCGCCTCACCCCCAACACCCGCTGGCCTTGCAAAACACTGGCCTCACAGCCCAATGGCCAGCGCAGCGCTTTGCCCAAATTCACACGATGGATCACCGCACCAGTGATCGCCTGGGCAAAGCTTTGCCGGGTGATTTCAACTTCGGGTAATTCTGGCATGGTCTTTTCAAAACTCTAAAGTTGGCATTATCATCCACGCCATGAATCCTTATCTCTGCATGCCCTTCCTCTTGAGGACCCCACTGGAGCCCAAAAGGGTCGTTTTAGGGGTGCCCACACGCAAAGCTCGCCACACGGTGCTGAGCATGGGCTTGTCGCTCGGTCTTGCCTGGGGCTTGGTCGGAACCGATGCCTGCCAAGCTCATGCGAGTCCAGCCGCTCTCAACCACAGCTCGGGCGGGCAGCACCGCGAGAACTCGCAAGCCGTTGTGGCCTCAAGTCACTGGGCGCAAGTCAGCGCTGAGCCCAAGAAGAATTCCGACCTCGCCGACCCCGAAGCACCCCGTGCTGCAAGTCCCGAAGTCTCCAACTCGGCATTGAATGCACAGTGGATGTTTGAGTTGCTGCTGGGCGAGATGAATATCAACGAGGGACAAGCCCTCACGGGGCTTACCTTGCTGCTGGATGTGGCCAAAAAATCAGGCGATGAAAAGCTCTTTGAGCGAAGCGTGGAAATTGCTCTGCAATCGCATTCGGCCGACGCCGCTCTCGAAGTCACCCAATCGTGGCGCGTCGCTCACCCCAAGTCCTTGGCCGCTCACGAGTTCAGTCTGCAAATTTTCATCGCCTTGAACCGCTTGTCCGACGCCCAACAAAGCCTGGAGAAGCTGCTCAGCCTCACCCCCAAGGGCGAACTCGCTGACACCATCAAATCCTTGCCCAGGTCGTTTGCGAGGTCGTCCAATAAACACCAAGCCGTGCTGGTCTTGCAAGCGGCCTTGGAGCCTTTCAAGAGCTCCAAAACGCTGGGCGCCGTGGTGTGGTCGACACTGGGACAAATGCACCTCATTGCCCAGGAACCTCAAGAGGCACTCAAGTCGGGCATCAAAGCCCACCAATTGAACCCCATGGCACTCGAGCCCTTGTGGTTGGCGCTGGGCCTCATGGAACAGCGTCAAAGCGACGCCGAGAGTTTTTTAACGCCATTGATGGCACAAAAACCCAACCCCTATCCTGAAGAAGTGGTGTTTGCCTATGCACGCGTCTTGTTAGAGGCCGAGCGCATGAGCGAAGGCATTCAAGCCCTCACACAACTGACCCAAGAGCACCCGAACTTTGCATCGGCATGGCTGTTTTTGGGCAGCGCCTATGCCGACAAAGGATTCGACAACCAAGCCAGGAGCCATTGGTTGCATTACCTCTCCTTGGACACCGAGCAACAACCGCTGCCCTCTCGTGAAAAAGCGCAGGCCTACTTGGGGCTCGCGCAATCGGCCTCCAAACGCGGTGAACTCAACGAGAGCTTACAGTGGCTCGCCAAGATCGACGACCCCAATTTGATGGTCAACGCGCAAATCCAAAAAGCCCTGGTGCTCAACAAAAAAGGACAACCCAAAGAAGCTTTGGATTTGGTGAACGCGCTGCCCAACAACACCCCGGAGGCGTCGCGACGACGCGTCTTGGCCATGGTTCAAATCGCACGCGATCAAAGTCGCTTTGATTTGGCCCTGGAGCTGCTGGAAAAAGCCGCGGCCGAGCGCCCCCTCGACGACGACTTGATGTACGAGCTGGGCATGGCCTATGAAAAGATCAACCGCTTGGAGGCCATGGAGAAGACCCTGCAAGCCCTCACCACCCGAACCCCCACGTACTACGCCGCTTTCAACGCTTGGGGGTACGCCTTGGCCGACCGCGCTTTGAAGTTGCCCCAAGCCAAAACCCTCATCGTCAAGGCCCTAGAAATGGCGCCTGAGGACCCCTTCATCATGGACAGCTTGGGTTGGGTGGAGTTTCGCCTGGGACACCTGAAAGACGCCTTGGCGATTTTGAAGAAAGCCTACAGCTTGCGCGCCGACAGCGACATTGCCGCGCACTTGGCCGAGGTGATGGTCTCGCTGGGACTCAAAACTGAGGCCTCGTCCTTGGTGGCGGAGGCACAAAAAACCCCCACCAACAGCGATGTCCTCAACGAAACCATCAAGCGCTTGGGCATCAAGACCACGCCACCTTGAGCGCGGTCTCCAGACGTCCACCATTGCGCTCTCACGCCATCACGCCACAACTCATGCGGGCACCCCAGCTCACGCGCAGAAACACGCGCACAAACACGTGCGGGAACACGAGCGGGAACACCACCGAGCGCCGACTCCAAGCGCTGTGCGCCGTGAGCGCGTTGGCACTCGTGGTGGCTTGCGCCCCTTTCAAAGCGCCACCCGGAGTGGACTCACACCACCCCAACCCCGGCGCCAACTCAGCCGCCAACTCGGAGGCCAACGCGGCCGAGTCCGAGCTGCACTGGTCGGGTCGACTTCAAGTGGACGTGAAGACCACCCCAGCCGTGCACATCGCCAGCGACTTTGAACTCGATACCCGTCTTGACGAGGGCGAGTTGCGTGTTTTGGGGCCCCTCGGCGCCACTTTGGCCGTCATCACCTGGGCGGGCGCCGAGCTACCCGCCACGATTGAGAGCGCTCAATTAAAACCCCGTGTGCAGTCCTTTGACAGCCTGGACGCCTTGATGGCCCAGTGGCTTGGCACCCCCGTTCCAAGCCAAACCCTGCTCGCTTGGCTTCAAGGACAAGCCGTTGAGATGCCAGGGTGGCGTTTTTCAAAGCCCACGCCCGAGATCTTCTGGGCCCAACGTGTCGAGCCTTTGCCGGTGGTTGATTTTAAAATCACCCGCTCCCCCAACCCTTGATGCGGGCCAACCCATGAAACTGCTCAGCGACGTTTTAGCACCGGCCAAACTCAATTTGTTTTTGCACATCAACGCCCGGCGTGCCGATGGATACCATTTGCTCCAATCGGTCTTCATGCTCATCGACTGGGCCGATGTGCTGCATTTTGAGCTCAGTGAGCGCGAGCACATCGAGCGCATCGACTTGTCGGAGGCCTTGCCCCGCGATGATTTGATTGTGCGCGCGGCCCGACTGCTCCAGCGCAGCGCTCAAGTCACGAGAGGGGCCACCATCAGCGTTGAAAAACGCATCCCCTCACAAGCCGGCATGGGTGGAGGATCCTCGGATGCGGCGAGCACCTTGCTGGCACTCAACCGCCTGTGGGGGCTGAATTGGCCACTCTCCAAGCTCCTGCCCCTGGGTCTTGAGCTCGGTGCGGATGTGCCTTTTTTTCTCCACGGCCGAAACGCATGGGTGGAGGGCATTGGGGAGAAAATGACACCCATCGAGATCCCCAGCGCTCAATTTTTGGTGGTGAAACCCCCACAGGGCCTTGAGACTGGGCGCATTTTCAGCGACCCCTCATTGGAGAGGGCCACGAAAACTGCTACAATATCCGACTTTGCTACGCAGATCTTTGAGTTTGGTCACAATGATCTGCAACCGGTGGCTGCAGCCTTGTGTCCCGATGTGCAAGAGTCCTTGTCTTTTTTAAAAGCCATGGGGCTCGCGCCCAGAATGACAGGTTCAGGAAGCGCTGTGTTTGCCAAGTTAGATCGAGTCATGGAGGCGCCTAAAATGCCGCCTCACTGGCAATGCAAGATTTGTAGCAATTTGGAGGCCCATCCCCTACTTGGGTGGGCACTCTGCGATGATTAAAGGCTTTGGAGCTTTGCGCTCTAAAGCCGTGTAGGGGAGTCGCCAAGTTGGTCAAGGCACCGGATTTTGATTCCGGCATGCGAGGGTTCGAGTCCTTCCTCCCCTGCCATGTGTTTATCGTGGCATCGATTGAAAGAGTT